>CAYTTU010000042.1:0-4047 GCA_964440905.1 uncultured Acidimicrobiia bacterium
GCCAGAGGACCGTTCGGGTCGCGCCCCCAAATGTGCCGCTAGCTATCGATCCTGTGCCAGTACCCGATGTTCCAGGTGTCCCCACCACCGGTGGGGTTGTGGCGGTAACCGGCGATCTCGTCGGCCCACACCACCCCGACCTCGGGCAATTGATACAGCGGGATGAAGGCGACCTGGTCGGCGAGCAGCGCCTCGGCCTCGCCCACAAGTCCGAGCAGCTCCGCCGCATCCACCGTCGCCGGGTGACACCCCTGGTCGACCCCCATGAGGGTGGCCAGCTCCTCCATCCGCACAGTGTGCTCATCGATGACCGCAGACGGACCCTCCTGATAGGACACGAACTCGCCCAGCCCGGAATACGCCGGAGAGCCGTATCGGTAGTAATTGGTGCTGCTGCCCTGAGGGGGAGCCTGCCGGGGATCCCAGAACCGATGGGCGCACACCAGACGGTGCAGTCCCGGCCCACCTGCCCATGACCAGACCCCGATGTCGAAACGGCCGTACTCGATGGTCTCGCCGAGGAACACCACCCGGGGCTCGAGTTCCATCTCGAACTCGATGCCTACCGCGGTGAACATCGGCTCCAGGGCCTCGGCAAGCTCGATCCGCTGCTCGGTGGTGGTGAACACCACAGTCGGGGGGTTGGCCACGCAGTCCACCCCTTCCTTGACGCAGAGTTCGTCCAGCGCGGTCCTGGCGGCAGCGGGGTCATAGTCGTATCGACCCCACCCATCTCCCCCCCACCCCCGCGTAAAGGCCTCGACATAGGAGTCGAGGCCGGCGCCGAGGATCCCGAACACCGTTTCACCCAGGGCATCGCGATTCACCGCATGGGCCACGGCGCGGCGGAACTCGACATGGGCGTTATACGAGCCCGGGTTTCGCACCCGACGGCCATCCCCGAACTGAAAACTCAAATGCTCCCACTGCCCCCCGCCCACGACATCGACCACCGCCCCGACCAGCGAGGACAACTCCACCAGCACTTCGCGATCCATCCCCGGGGTGATGACATCCAGCCGCCGTGCCTCGAACTCGGTGACCAGGGTCTCCACATCACCCACGAACCGGAATACCACCCGATCCAGGTACGGCACCTGCTGACCGGTCTCGGGATCCACCTTCCAATATGCCGGATTGCGCCGCAGCGTCAGAAACTCGCCGCGGGACCACTCCTGCAGTTCGAATGGGCCGCCCGAAACCCACATCCGATCGTTCCAATCAGCCAGCAGGTTGGTGCCTGCCACCTGATGGGCCGGCAGCAACACCCCGAACATCGACTCCACCGCCAGCGAGGGCCGCGGCAGCGTGAACCGGAACGACTTGTCCCCCACCACCAGCGACAGCGGGTCGATCTCGTCGTACCCCGAACGATCCAACTCCAACGCTGGGTCCATGATCGTCTCGTAGGTGAACCGGAAGTCCTCCCCCGAGATGGGGGTGCCATCGGCCCACACCGCCCGAGGATCGATCACAAACGTCACGGTCTCGGTGCCATCCCCATTCACCCTCAGCCCGCCGTTGGCCGTCGAGGGCAACTCAACTACGACATCGGGTACCAACTCCAGCGTGAATCCGTCCACATCGGCCACACCGGCGAAGTAGGCCTGACCGATGCGCTCCGCCGAGCCCCCGCCACCCGTGAAGAACGGGTTGAGGCTCAACGGCTCGTCGAGTTCGCCGATCACCACCTCGCCGCCGTATTCGTTGCGCGGCCCGATGGGCTCCGTGGTCGTGGTAGCCCCGGGCTCGGTGGTGGTGGTGATCCCGGTCGTGGTGGTAGTCGGGACCGTCGTGGTGGACACCGCACCCCCGTCGCCGCCGCAAGCTGCCAGCACCAGGGCGGTGACCAAGAGCAGAGCAAGGACGGGGGTGCGGCGAGAAGCGACCTTCACCCTGGGGAGGGTACATGGGCCCTGGAAGAAGCTAAGAAGCTGAGAGCTAAGAAGCTGAGAGCCAAGAAGCTCAGAGTCGGAACCCCGACAACAGGAAGTAGGCACGGGTTCGCTCATCGCTCATCGCCTCGGTCAGCGACGGGCGACGGGCGACGCCGGGCTAGGTGTTGCGACGCGCCTTTCCCTGCCGCGCCACCGCCTCGGCGGCGGCGGCCGCGGCGGCAGCATCTCCCAGATACCCGGAACTCACCACACCGAAGTCGGCATCGAGCCGGTAGTGCAGCGGGATCCCGGTGGGAATGTTGAGTCCCGGGATGTCGGCATCGGAGATCCGGTCGAGGTGCTTCACCAGGGCCCGCAGGCTGTTGCCGTGAGCCACCACCAGCACGGTGTCCCCGCGCAGCAGGTCGGGGACGATGGCGTCGTGCCAGTAGGGCAGCATCCGGACCACCACATCGGCCAGGCTCTCGGTCGCCGGCAGCAGATCCGGGGGGAGGTCGCGGTAGCGCGCATCGTTGCGGGGATGGCGCGGGTCCTCCGGATCGAGCGGCGGTGGCGGTGTGTCGTACGAGCGCCGCCACACCTGCACCTGATCCTCGCCGTGACGGGCAGCGGTCTCGGCCTTGTCCAGTCCCTGCAGCGCCCCGTAGTGCCGCTCGTTGAGCCGCCAGTGGCGCCGCACCGGGACCCAGAGGCGCTCGGCCGCCTGGAGGGTGAGATAGAGGGTGGCGATCGCCCGGGTCAGCACCGAGGTGTGGGCGACGGTGGGGAGGAGTCCGGCTGCGAAGAGGAGTCTGCCGGCCTCCTCGGCTTCGGCGACGCCGCGGTCGGTGAGCCCGACGTCGGTCCACCCGGTAAAGCGGTTCTCGAGGTTCCAAGTGCTTTCGCCGTGGCGGAGCAGTACCAGATCGCGGGTCACGCCGGCGACGCTAGCGGCCGGGCTCACACCCAGTACCGCACGATGGCGGCGAACTGATCTGGGTCGAGCGATGCCCCGCCCACCAGGGCGCCGTCGATGTCGCGCTTGGCCATGAACGCCGCGATGTTGCCCGGGTTCACCGAGCCCCCGTAGATGATGCGCACCGCCTCGGCAACCTCGGGTCCGTGCACCGACGCCAGCGCTTCGCGCAGCCGCCCGGTGGCGGCGGCGGCGACATCGGGATCGGCGGTGCGTCCCGTCCCGATCGCCCACACCGGCTCGTAGGCCACCACCAGCGTGGCCGCCTGCTCCGGCGCCAGGGTGCGGCACGCCGCCAGCAACTGAGCGGTGATCACGGCATCGGTGCTTCCCGCCTCGCGTTGCTCCAGCGACTCCCCCACTGCAACGATCGGGATCATCCCCGCCTCGAGCACCGCGGCGGTCTTGCGGGCCACCAGGGTGTCGTCCTCGCCGAACAGGGTGCGGCGCTCCGAGTGGCCGACGATGACATAGCGCACCCCGAGACTGCGCAGCATCCCCGGTGCGATGGCTCCGGTGAACGCTCCCGAGGGTTGCCAGTGGACATCCTGGCCGCCCAGCCGGATGGGCAGATGGTCGGCCTCGATGACCGTCTGCACCGAGCGCAGCGCGGTGAACGGCGGGCACACCACCACCTCCACCCGCTCGTAGTCGTCGGGATCGAGCCGATACGACAGCTTCTGCACCATCTGGATCGCCTCCAGATGGGTGGCATTCATCTTCCAGTTGCCCGCCATCAGATCCTTACGCGCCACCGTCCCTCCCCGTTTTCCGCAACACCTCGACACCGGGGAGCGATCCGTTCTCGATCAGCTCCAGGCCGGCACCGCCGCCCGTCGAGAGGTGCGACACCGTGTCGTCCATCCCCATCTGGCGCAGGGCGGCAACGCTATCCCCGCCCCCCACCACGGTATACCCCGGGCTGGAGGCGACCGCCTCCGCCACCGTGCGAGTCCCGGCGGCGAAGGGCTCCATCTCGAAGACCCCCATCGGACCGTTCCAGAACACCGTCGCCGCACCGGCGATGGTGGCGGCGAACCGCGCCGCAGTCTTCGGCCCGATGTCGAGGCACAACCCGGCGGCGGGCACCCGATCCACCGGCACCACCCGGTGCGGCGAGTCGGCGGCGAACCGCTCCGCCACGACCAGATCCGTGGGAAGCATGATGCGCCCCCCGTAGGGCGAGTCGAGCAA
>CAYTTU010000043.1:0-3026 GCA_964440905.1 uncultured Acidimicrobiia bacterium
TCGAGACTGTCGATCGCCACGCCCACCTTGCCCACCTCGCCGGAGGCGCGGGGGTCGTCGGAGTCGAGTCCCATCTGAGTGGGAAGGTCGAAGGCCACGGACAGTCCCGTCTGACCCGCGGCGAGCAGGCGGTGGAAGCGACCGTTGGTGGCGGCGGCAGTGCCGAACCCGGCGTACTGGCGCATGGTCCATAAACGGCCCCGATACATCGTGGGGTGCGGACCACGGGTGTAGGGGTAGTCGCCGGGCTCGCCCAGGGCGCGTGCCGAGTCCCACCCGGCCAGGGCTGCAGGCCCATAGGAGGTGTCGATCTCGATGCCGCTCGAGACGCGACGAGGCTTGTCGGTGGTCATCGGTACACTCGCAGTGGTCGGAGGGGATGCTAACCCGGGGAACCCGGCCGCTCCCACCGACGTCTGGACGCGGTCATGGAAATCTCCATCCACGAGGCGGAACGCCTCGAACAGAAAGGCCGCCGCCTCACTGCAGCGGCGTTTCTCGCCGCCGTGGTCGCGGTGGCTGCCAGCTGGGTCGCCCTGGTCGGATTTCTGGGCGCCAACAGCGCTCACGGAACGATCCAGGACCTGCGGCGCGAGTGGATCCCCGATGTCGGCGCGATGGTCCTCGACCTCCCCGACCTGTCACGGCTGTCGTCGGTGTACACCGCCGACGGCGTGCTGCTCGGCCAACTCACCGAGCGCAACAGCCAGCCGACCGTGTTCGATGAGATCCCCAACCTCGTAATCGGGGCGGTTCTCTCCGCCGAGGACGGGGACTTTATGGTTCACAGCGGCATCAACTTCCGGTCGATCGCCCGAGCCGTCATCGAAGACATCGGCGGCGGACCCCGCCAGGGCGGTTCGACGATCACCCAGCAGGTGGTCAAGCTCAACTTCGTTGGAACCGAGTCGACGCTGCAACGCAAGGTGGCCGAGGCCGCGGTCGCCATCGAACTCGAGCGGCGGTTCACTAAAGAGCAGATCCTCGAGTACTACCTCAACTCCATCTACTTCGGCGCCAACGCCTACGGCATCACTGCCGCTGCCCAGGAGTACTTCGGCAAGACCCTGGACCAACTCTCCATCGCCGAGGCGGCGGCGCTCACCGTTCCGATCCGCAACCCCTCCCTCTACAACCTGCGCAACGACAGTGTGATCCCCCTGCGAGCCCGGGATGGGGTGATCGACAACATGGTCGAAGAGGGCTACATCACTCCGGCCGAGGGTGAGGCGGCCAAGGACGAGCCGATTCGCACCGTGGTGCACGAGGAGCAGATCGATCTCGCGCCGCAGGTGTTGATCGCGGCGCGCGATGCGGTGCTCAACGATGCCCGCTACGGACTGGGTGCCACCTACCTGCAGCGCAAGCGGGCGGTGTTCGGTTGTCCCGCCGACGACACCGAGTGCGCCGGCGGTGGCGGGCTACGGATCTATACGACGGTGAACTGGGCGCTGCAGGAAGAGGCCCGCCGCATCCTCCAGGAGTGGTTTCCCCCCGGCACCGGCCTCCCCACCGGAGCGATTGCGATGGTGGACAATCGCACCGGAGCCACCATCGTCATGGCCTCGGGCCTCGACTTCGGAACCGACCTGCAGGCAGGCCAACGCCAGTACGACCTGGCGACGAAGGGCCGGCGCAACCCGGGGTCGGCGTTCAAGCCGTTCGGGGCCATCGCCGCATTGGAGCAGGGCATCCCGCTGCATTCCTACTGGGACTACTCGACGCCGCAGTCCCTCGACTTCGGCGGCGTCGACCCCTGGGAGTGCGCCAACGCCGGCACCAACGCCCCGGGGATCCGCACCCTGGAGGAAGCGCTGTACCTGTCGACCAACACGGTGTTCTGCCAGGTATCGATCGCGGTCGGCGCCCAGAACATCGTCGACGTGGCGCACCGCATGGGGATCCAGTCACCCCTGGCGGCGGTGCCGGCCATCGTGCTCGGCGCCCAGGCGGTGAGCCCCCTGGAGATGGCCTCGGCCTTCTCCACCATCGCCAACCAGGGGCTCCGGGTGCAGAACTACCTGATCGAACGGATCGAGGACTCGGAAGGAAACGTCATCTATCAGCACGACGTGGAGGCCACCCAGGTGTTGGAACCGGCGCTGAGCGCGGCGATCCTCACCACCCTGGAGAAGGCGGTGGCGATCGGCACCGGACGCAATGCCGATATCGACCGGCCCCAGTTTGGCAAGACCGGCACCCACGAGTCGTATCGCGACGCATGGTTCGTCGGAGGGATCCCCCAGATGACCACCGCGGTGTGGGTCGGATACCCGGACGCTCAGATCGAAATGCGCAATCTCACGATCAAGGGGGAGCTCATCCCCCGGATGTTCGGGTCGAGCGCCCCGGCACCGATCTGGGCGGAGTTCATGCGGCTCGTGGTGGCCGACATGGCGATCGAGGACTTTGCCCCCGATCCCCCCGGCATCGAGGTCTACTACACCACCCCGCGGGTGGAGATGCCCGACGTGCTCGGCATGCAGCGCGGCAACGCCGAGGACGAGGTGCGCCGCGCCGGACTCGAGACCGAGGTGCAACTGGTCAACTCGGATGAGCCGGCTGGCCGGGTGGTGCACACCGACCCGCTCCCCGGAGAACGCATCCGCCAGGGGACGGTGGCGGTGATCGAGGTCTCCAACGGGCAGTCCCCCACGGTCAGCGTCCCCAATCTCATCGGGGCCTCTCAGTCCCAGGCCAACCAGCAACTCACCAGCCTGCGCGACTCGACCAACGTCGGGTTCGGCTGGGTGTTCGAGGACGTCTCCACCGGAGTCGCCTCCAACGACGGTCTGGTGCAGGCCATGGTCCCCGGCCCCGGCACGGTGATCGATGCGGACGACGTGATCGTGATCACGGTGTGGAGGTACAGCCCGTAGGAGGTCGGCCGCCTGCGGCGGCCTCCCGATGCCCGACGCCCGACGCCCGTCGTCTCCGGTCTCCGGTCTCCGGTCTCCGGTCTCCGGTCTCCGGCCTCCGGTCTCCCCCTTCTTTTCGCGCTCTCCGGCACGCTACTTGATGTCAAC
>CAYTTU010000044.1:0-2553 GCA_964440905.1 uncultured Acidimicrobiia bacterium
CTGGGGGATGCCGTCGACGCTGGCGGTGTAGTCGCCGCCGCCGTCGACGGCGACGGTGGCACCCGTGGTGAACCACCCGTTGATGAGAATCCCGGTGATCTCCACGGTTGGATCAGCGCCTGGAGCCTCGGTCGGAACGACCACGCCCTCGTGGAAGGCGCCCTTGAAGCTGGTCATCCCGACGTTGCCGGAGGCGTCGACCGCCTGGACGAAGTACTCGACCATGGTGGTTCCCGCGGCCACCGTCCCGCCGCCGGTCCAGGGGCTGCCCGACACGAGTTCGGCGCTCTGCCAGATGCCGGACCCGTCGTTGTACAGCACCAGCACCCGCACCGCGTCGGTGTTGACGGCCAGATCGACGACGAAACCAACGGTCCCGTCGACGATGGCCGCCTGCACGGACCGGAATGTGGGCGGGGTGGAATCGTCGACACCCAGCGAGCCCTCGTCCAGATACAACACCTCGATGCCCACCTCGTCGAACAGGCGCTGGGTCTCGGTCGCCCCCACGTACTGTCCGGCCACCAGGTTGAGGCTCTGGCGGGTCTCGCTGCGCTCACCTGGAGTGGTCGAGGGCCGCTGGAAGGTGGCGATGTTGGCGAAGGTGGTGGGGAAGATCTGGTCGAAGTTCTCGATCTCCGGCTCGTTGCCGGACAGGTCGATGAGGGGGCGGAAGAACGCCGGATCAAGGACCGTTTCATCGTGGGTAACGAGATCGGTGATCAACGCGCCAATCGCCACCATGCCCTCTGCGGTGACATCGGTCGAGATCTTGGGCTGGATGGGCCGGTAGTGGATGCCCTGGGTGTCGCCGTCGATGGTGTAGAACGTTCCCAGATCCGAGGGCCCCTGGGTGAAGGTCAAGTCGAGGTCGAAGGAGGCCACCCCCAGTCCGGTGCCTGGGTCGGTGACGACGGTGGGCTCGGGTGGGGTAACCGGTCCTGCGGTCGACGCCCCCACGCGGTACATGGGCAGCCCGTAGAAGACGATCTCCTGGAGGGCCTTCTCGTCGTAGACGCCGTAGAGGCCCAGATTGCCGAAGTAGTGCTGCTTCGCCCCGACCAGGGCCTGGCCTGCCGAGAGAGAGCCGTCGAGACGGAGGGCGAACTCGGCCATCAGCTTCTCCGACAACGCGACGGTGGCGGTGTCGCCGTAGCCGTATCCGGTGTTGGCCACATACGTCGCCGCCTCCTGGCCATAGACCTGGGCCCAGTCGGTGGGGTTCGTGAACGCGCCTGAGAAGATCGAAATGTCAGCCACGCTGGTGCCGGCATGGCAGCCCATGGTGAAGATCAGCGCACGGGCCAGGTCACCAGGGTTGGCGGTGGCGAAGGTCTCGACGTCGCCCACATCGAAGAGCACCTCGCTGGTCAAGCCGCCTTCCGGGGTGCCCTGCTCGGCCGCAGGCAGGGCCCGGTGATGGTCGTAGTGGGCGTTGGGGGAGACCACGTCGGGAACGCCGTCGGAAATCAGCATTCCGTCGATGAGATCGTCTGCGGTCCAGGCCTCCGAGATGAGCGTGGTCGTCGAGGTGCCGCCGGTCGACAGATTGGTCGCCACCTCGGCGGCGCCATCGGTGAGGAAGTCGTAGCCGGACACGAACCCGGTGGACGATTCCAGCGTGCCGTTGAACGCCACGAAGGTGTCGACCTGGCCGACGATGTCCCCCGGTTCCTCGACCAGGCGCCCCACAGCCAACTCCGGCAGGAAGAGGGCATGGTCGAGCCAGGGGATCGGGTCGAGATCGCCGTAGCCGTCGTCGGTGAGGATGTGGCGGGTGAGCAGCGATCCGTAGAGGGCGTTGTCCTCGAACTCGCCGGCGTAGCTGGACTCGTTGGCGTAGGCGGTGTCGTCGGGCTGACGGAAGAAGGGGATCACTTCGTCCGAGCCGACGATCGTCACGTACTTCAGGCTGGGGTTGGCCTCGGCATAAGCCACGATCGGCCCGCGGATGTCCTCGGCGATCTGGTTGGCCTCGTCGGCGTCGCAGGGGTTGGTGTCCCAGGCCGAGTAGTTGACGCCGTCGACACGCAGGATCGCGGCAGGACCGAAACCGTTGGCGGGATTGTTGAGATAGGTCACCAGGGCTGCAAGGGAATTGAGCACGGTTGTGGATGAGCCTGGCCCGTGAAGTGCATCGAGCCGGGCACCGTTGACCACGAAGACCGATTCCAGTCCCGGTGTCGCCAAGGCCGAGCTGGTGCCCAATGCGATCGAACCCCTGCCGGTGCACGACGGTGGCGGCACCTCGGAGCGGATCTTGGCGCGGACGACGTAGGCGTCGTCGCTGGTAACTCCGTTGTAGCCGCTGACCTGGATGGTGTAGTTACCGCTCTCGGTTCCGTCCTCCAACACCGAGGTCGACTCGGTGGCGGTGGAGCGATTGGCGGACACGGCGGCCAGGCTGTCGGAATCGGTGATCGGGATGTCGGCCAGGGGCTCGGGGCTGAGGGGCTGCGAGGCGGCCTCGAAGCCTTCGTCCTCGAAGGGGACCGCCCCCAGCGGGGTGCCCGACACGGAGGTGGGCGCCGTCGTCGGCCGATACATGACCAG
>CAYTTU010000045.1:0-10522 GCA_964440905.1 uncultured Acidimicrobiia bacterium
TCTAACCAACTGAGCTACGGCCACCATGGCAGGGATCCGGTGGAAGCGCCCCCGGAGGGATTCGAACCCCCGACCAAGAGCTTAGAAGGCTCCTGCTCTGTCCTCTGAGCTACGGGGGCTCCGAGCCGACCGTTTCCACCGAGTCGCGTGAGCAGGATACCGGAGGTGAGAGGCCAGATACCCGATGCCCGATACCCGATGCCCGATACCCGATGCCCGATCAGATGTGAGGCCGGAAGCTGACAGCTGACAGCCAGAAGATCCGCAAGGCCCATCGCCGCTGGATCTTCTGCTCATCGGCGCCAGTGACGTGGCCGAGAGACCCTCGCCACCGCGCCCATGGAGTTAGCGTTCCGCCATGGGTCAGAAGGGAAACGACGAGGTCCCGACACTCGAACGGGACGAGGAGAGGGCAGATCTAGCACAGGACGAACGGCGAGAGACCCGGCGGTCCGGGTCGTGGTGGCATCGGCGCCGTGTCAAGCCCGAGGACCGCGAGCAGATCCTGGGCCGGCTCTTCTTCGAGGCGGCGTCGCGCAAGCCGTACTTGTATCGCTTCGCCCTCCTTCAGGCGCTGGCGTCGGTGATCGCCGTGCTCGGTGTCCTCAGCAACTCCCCCGCCATCGTGATCGGGGCCATGCTGCTGGCGCCCTTGATGACCCCGGTGCTCGCTCTGGCGGCAGCGCTGGCGATGGCGTGGCCCCGGCGTGCAGCCAAGGCGGGTCTCATGGTTGTCGCCGCGACCGCGGGGAGCGTGCTGGTCGCGTGGCTGGTCGCCGTCGTCATCCCCAGCGCGCAGGTCGGCGAACTGCCCGCGGAGCTCCTGTCACGCACCCATCCCAGCCTCCTTGACCTGTTGGTCGCGCTCGCAGCCGGGGTGGCGGGCGGCTACTCCTTGGTGCGCGAAGAGGTGGGCAGCTCCCTGCCGGGTGTGGCGGTGGCGGTGGCGCTGGTGCCCCCGCTGGCGGTAGTCGGTGCGTCCCTCCATCTGGGCGAGGGTGATCTGGCCCTGGGCGCCGCCCTCTTGTACCTGGTCAACCTGACGGCGATCGTGCTGGCGAGTGGCGTGGTGTTCCTTGCGACCGGCTTCATTCCGGCGGTGCGAATCACCCGTCTCAGCGGGCGGGTCGCGTCCACGATCGCTCTAGTCGTTGTGCTTGTCGGCGTCCTAGCCGTTCCGCTGACTCGCGGGCTGCAGGACGCGATTCGCAACGACCGGGCGGAGTCGGCCGCCCTCGACGAGGTGGAGGCGTGGCTTGGAGAGCAGCAGCTCGAGGTGGTCTCCGTGGTCGTCGAGGGGGACTCGATCACCGTGGACCTCATCGGCGAGGGCCCTCCGCCGCCGACTTCGGATCTGAGCAGCCGCCTGGAAGCCCGGCTGGGACGACCGATCTCGGCGACGATCCGATGGGTGGAGCGTCACGTGGACTCGAACGCGCCCCACTCCGGATTCGTCGCCAAGGGCCGCTGAGAATCCACCCTCATGGGTCGCTGGCCATGGCGAGCACCGGTCGTCTGAGGGTCACGATGAGCCTGCTGTCGCGGTGGTGGCTCTTGCCGCGGTGCGGCTGGTCGGCGGGAGGGTGAGGGTTCCGCCTCCGGTGAGGAGGCGAAAGCCGGAGTTCGACCAGCTTGGAGCGGGTGAAGGGAATCGAACCCTGAAACCTCGCCGCGGCGATGCCTGCTGACCCAACATTGTCCGGAACCGAACCGGGCTTGACGACGCGGGGGTAACAGGATTCGCCGACGACAGGAGGCGAATCCTGAGGGCCGACCAGCTTGGAGCGGGTGAAGGGAATCGAACCCTCACCACCAGCTTGGAAGGCTGGAGCTCTGCCATTGAGCTACACCCGCGCGGACGACTCCGGAGGGGACAGGATACCGGATGCCCGATACCGGATACCCGATGCCTGACGTGGTCGGCGACAACAAAGGCTCTGCTTGGAAGATCTTTCTTGGCTGTCATGAACGTGCCGTTGCGGCGTGTAGGGCGCTTAGGCAGCCCGCGACCTCCCCACCGCCGAGGGCTATCTCCCGGGCCAGCCGCGTCGGGATCTAATTTCCGCAGGCGCCAAGCTTTAAGCATCGGCGCCGACGGCGATGTGGCAGGCGAGACCTCAATACCTAGGCAAAACCCCCATTGCTCTTGGCACGACGGCGGACCAAGATTGTCGACATGTCAGACCGGCGCGGGCAACGCCCATCGTCACGGTCGACGGGGGCCCTTCTGTTGCTGGCCGTCGCGCTGGCTGGATGCGGAGGTTCAGCGCCCGCCGCCCCGGACACGTCGGCAATTGCGAACCCGAGCTCTGACGGGACGGCTCGCATCAACTACGACGACGCCACGGACCCAGGCAACGCCGCTCAGCACGAGCTTGTGCTGAATCAGGAGGCGCGCGCCGACGGCGGCATGGCGGCTCTCATCGGCGATAACGGCGAGGCAGTCTTCGAGCAGCTAGATGCTCAGGCTTCAGAGTTCAGCCAGGAGAGTCTGGAGCAGATCGCGCATCTGATCGACACCGGGGAGATGCCTGAAGCTGCGACCAGCGTCGCGCTTGCTCGCATGGTGGCCATGCTCGGGTCAGGGTTGCCGTCGCGGCAGTACGAGCCACCCAAAGCCATCGATCTCAGCGTGTTCACCGAAACTGGCTTCACAACGTCCGCTCTGCTGAGCGTGGCGACCACCGCCATCAGGCTCGCCGACCAGACCATCGACGGGACCCTCCCGCGCAGCGACCACATCGAAAACACCTCGAACGGATTGCGCCAGGTCGTGGAGCTGAACATGACGTGGGTGATCAAGAGTGGTGGCGGAAAGTTCTCGTTCGAGGTTCAGATGTCCGTCACGGACAACATCTTCGACGCTACGAGCGGCTCGCTCGTGGCGCTTTACACGAGTACCTCCAACGGCAAGTTCGACGTCAATGCGTGCCCGGAGGAGGGCGGCGTCGCGCGCGGCACGTACACCTTCCAGACGAAGCACGAGATGAACGACGTCAGCGGGGCGGCCGATTCACGGTCTGGGGCCGGGCGGTCGATCGAGGCGCCATTCACCCTGTTTGTCGGCGACGACGCTCACCTGCTGCGCATCGAGACTACGCTCGAAATGGCTGCGGATGCTCACGGCCCAGGCGGCGGTTCAGGCTCAACAGCTGCGTTCGACTGGACCGCGTCGCAGACCTTGCCGATCGTGATGACTCCCGGCGGACAGACAACGTCAAGCGGTGGCAGCGGCTTGACTGCGCAGGGCACGGGAGCGGAGCGGGCAGCCGGGAGTATGTTCGACTCATCAACCATGGCGCAGCTGCTGGTAAGCCAGATCGCCAAGGAGACGGAGGCCTTTTGGCGCTCCGGAAAGTGCATCGAACTCACGCCCAGTCGCGACACGGGCGCCGTGGACCCCAACGAGCAGGTGGACCTTGCCGTCACGGCCGCCGGCAAGTTCCAGCCGGCCGAGATCGCTCAACCGATAAGCGCCACGTTCAGCGGCGCACAGTCGCTTGACCCGACTGGCGAGCCGGTTCCCTATCCGCCCACGTTCACGTTCATTGCCGGAGCGAATGAGGGCGACAAGGGAACGATCGACCTCCAGCAGGTCTCAAACCGCGGCATCGGCAAGAGAACAGTCGAGTTCACGGTTGGGTCACCGCACTTTGGCGGGACCATCCACTACGAAGCTGTGAACAACTTTCTTAACGCGACGACCACGTGGGACATCACCATTGAGGTCGTGCTGCTCGTGGACGACGCCTCTCGGGCACTCACCGCCGAACCGGATGGTGGCAGCACTTTCAGCTACGACTTTCACACAACGGGCGGCAATGAGAACACAGGCTCAGATTGCGATGACTGTCCCCCGGAACCACCGTGCACGAGCCACGGGGAAGGGGTGCTGAAAGACCCGGCCCAGGTCGAGCCCGGCACACAGGGTGTGCTCTGGGTGCTCGGTGGCTTGGGCGACGACCAACTCCACCTGACGATCGCCATCCCTATCTCGTGTGGGGGAGGGAGTCCGAGCTACTTCTCCCTGCTTTGCGGGGACCCCGATGGGCTCAAGGTCGAATTCGATGGGGACACCAGCTACCAGATCGATAGCTCATGCAAGACCGACCTGGGCCGCCCGGGCTTTGTCAACAACTCTGAAGGCCACGTCGAGGGTACGCTTTCGCCGCTGGATGACCCGTCGTAGCGCCCTGACGGTGGGTAGCGGCTCCTGTGGAAAAAGGATTCTGGGATGGTGCGGGCGGTGGGACTCGAACCCACATCGGACCGAGGTCCACCAGATCCTAAGTCTGGCGCCTGTGCCAATTCGGCTACACCCGCGAAATGAGATCTCAGATGTCAGATCTCAGATCTGAAACTCAGGCTCGGAGTCTGTCATCTGACACCTGAGATCTGACACCTTGTCGGAGTGGGTCGCCAGGGACTTGAACCCTGAACCTGCGGGTTAAGAGCCCGTTGCTCTGCCATTGAGCTAGCGACCCGTCGGGGAGGATAGCCCCCGGTGGTCACGCCGCCATCGGGACACTGGCACAATGACCGCGTCACGGGCTGTGGCGCAGCTTGGTAGCGCACCTGCTTTGGGAGCAGGGGGTCGCCGGTTCGAATCCGGCCAGCCCGACCCATGCCGGACGGCATCCTGCGACGGGTCGCGCAGAGTTCCCGCCGCCCTTCTCCGACCGGGCGAGATACGATCCCTCAATCCCCCAAATCGGGGGCAAATGGAGGACCAAATGAGACGCCTCTCGATTCTGTCGCTCGCAGCCCTTGCCGTGGTGGCGCTGGCATGCGGCGACGACGACGCTGGTGGCGACACCAGTGAGATCGCCGCCGTGACGGCGGACTTCTCGTTCAGCCCGACACGATGGACCGTGGTGGCCGGTGAAGAAGTGACCCTCACCCTCACCAACGGTGCCACCCAGGCTCACGAGTGGGTAATCATGAACACGCCCATCGAATCCGAAGCCGAGTTCTCCGAGGACGGAGTCTTCTGGGAGATGGAGGCGGATGCCGGATCGGTGGCGACCGACTCGTTCACCGCCCCAGCAGCTGGCACCTACCAGATCGTCTGTGCCCTCGAGGGTCATTTCGACTCGGGCATGGAGGGCGAGCTGGTCGTCACCGGCTGAGAGCGCTCGTCGTTCACGGAGTAGGACTAGTGGTTAGGGCCCAGCCCGGAGCTGGGCCCTAACCATTAATCGCACATCGACCGAGCCGTTATCCGTCGGCTCAACACCCCGTGCTGGACCTACAGAACAGCTCGAAGGTGCCAGTCACCGTCGCCCGGCGCGGAGCGTCCACGAAGGTCTCGACGGCACCGAAGGTGTACGAGCCCACCAGGTGCGACGTGGTCCACTGGCTGATGGTGATGGTGCCCGACACGTCGAGCCCCCATACATCGTCGTCTCCGGTGGCGAAGAGCATGGAAAATTCGTCGGGGCCGGACTCGGCCGAGGCGAAGAACCCCGAGGTGATGGCGTAGACCCCCGGCCCGATCGGGAAGACCGGCCGGGTGGCATCGCCAGAGACCGACAGGGACACCAACTGCCCTTCGTCCCCCTGGCAGTTGAACAGAAAGAAGGTGGCCACCTGCCCCTCCCGCTCCATGATCTCCTCGAAGGTCTCTCCCTCAGGATCGGAGAAGAACTCGAACTGCTGACGCAACTCGTCGACGGTGTACCAGTAGTCGGTGGTGAAGGTGCTCACGTTGTCGGGACCGGTCCACCCCGTCTCCAGATCCCCGCTCACGTCCACCGCGCATCCGCCGACGTCACCGCCGCCCCCAAAGGCTTGGGTCGAAGTCGTGGCTCCGGCGCCGGTGGTTCCCGGACCGGCGTCATCGTCACCGCAGGAAACCGCCACCAGGACCAGCGCCATGAGTGCTGCAGCAGGACGGATGCGCATCGGACCTCCTCGCACGGTCGGCGGCCCTGAGGTTATCGCCCCGGTCAGGGAACGATGAGCAGGGCGCACGGGGCGTGGTGAGCGAGGCGATCGGCCACCGAGCCCAGCACGATTCGCTCCACCATCCCGGCGCCGCGTCGGCCCACCACGAGGAGATCGGCCGAAGCGCGGGTGCAGTAGTCGATGATGGCCGACGCCGGGTCACCGATCTCCTCCGACGAGATCACATCGAGCCCGGCGGTGTCGAGCCGGGAGAGGGTCTGGTCGAGAATCGACTTCTGCGCCTCCGACATCGCCGCCGCCATGGCATCGGCCGGCGGTGGCGACCCGACCAGCCCCCACCAGCCCTCGGGGGGACGTACCACCGTGATCACGTGCAGCCTCACCCCGTGCACCCGAGCCAGAGCGGCGGCGGCCGCCGCAGCGCGCGTGCTCTGGTCCGAGCCGTCGATGCCCACCACCACCTGTTGCGGCTTCCATGCGGTCATGGCACCTCCCGTGTCACCCTTCAGGGTACGCCGCCACCACTACTGGGCTCAGTGCCATCGGCCCCTGACCGCAGTCGCGCCGCAAGCGCCTCGATGGCCCGGGCGCGGTGGCTGAGGCGGTTCTTGGCGTCGACTCCGAGTTCGGCCATGGTCTGACCCGAAACCGCGAACACCGGGTCGTAGCCGAATCCCCCCGCGCCGCGCTCGGCTTCCGTTATCACCCCGGACACTTCCCCGACCGCGGTCACCACCTCGTCGCCCGCGGCGAGCGCCACCACGGTCCGGAACCGGGCGCGGCGGTCGTCGACACCCTTCAGCGCGGCGAGCAGGGCGCGGCGGTTGGCGGCGTAGCCAGCACCCTCACCGGCGAAGCGGGCGGTGCGCACCCCGGGCAATCCGCCGAGGGCGGCCACCTCCAGACCGGTGTCGTCGGCGAGGGTGGGGAGTCCCGTGGCGGCTGCCACCGTCCGCGCCTTGAGAATGGCGTTCTCCTCCAGGGTGGTTCCGGTCTCGGCGACGTCATTCCAGTCCAGTCCGATGACGAGCTCGACTCCGGGCAGGACCCGGTGGACGATGGCTCGCACCTCGGCGGCCTTGTCGGGATTCTTGGTGGCCACGACCAGGCGGTCGGGGACCCTCAAGCCAGGGAGTCCCTCTGGGCGGAGCACAACCGCTCGATCCCGGCGGCGGCGAGATCGAGCATCCGATCGAGATCGGCGCGGCTGAACGAGTTGCCCTCAGCAGTGCCCTGCACCTCGATGAGCCTGCCGCCACCGGTCATCACCACATTCAGATCCACCTCGGCTCCGGCGTCCTGGTCGTAGGCGAGATCGAGGGTGGGCATCCCGGCGATGATGCCGACGCTCACCGCGGCACACTGCTCCTTAACCGGGTCGGCCGACAGGATCCCCGAGGCAATGCCCACGGCGACGGCATCCTTGACCGCCACCCAGGCGCCGGTGATCGCCGCGGTGCGGGTGCCGCCGTCCGCCTGGAGGACGTCACAGTCGATGCGGAGCACCGCCGGCCCCATCACCGTCAGGTCTACCACCGAGCGCAGCGAGCGCCCGATGAGCCGCGAGATCTCCTTGGTGCGGCCGCCGGAGACGGAGTTGCGGGACACCCGCTCCGGACTGGATCCGGGAAGCATGTTGTACTCGGCCGTGAGCCATCCCTGCGCCTTGGCGCGCATCCACGGGGGGACGTCATCGTCGAACGACGCGGTGCACAGCACCCTGGTGCGGCCCATCTCGACGAGCACCGAGCCCGGGGTCATCTCCGTGAACCCGCGGGTGATGCGGACCGGACGCAACTCGTCGGCGGCTCTCACAATCCCACCTCCAGACCCGCCTCGGCGTGTCGTACGGCTCCAGCGAACTCTCGGGCGGCCTCGGCCACCGACACCTCGGGATCCAGCCGCGGGGCGACGTGAGTGATCACCAGGGCGTGCACCCTCGCCTCGCGGGCCAGGACGCCCGCCTCGAAGGCATGCAGGTGGTGCGGGTAGCGGGATTCACCCGGTGCGCCCTGAAAAGTGGCCTCGCACAGCAGCAGGTCGGCATCGGCGGCAAAACCCACCAGATCGGGACACGGTCCGGTGTCGCCGGTGTACACCAGTGAGTGGCCTCGACCGGTGACCCGCACCGACACCGCCGGAACCGGATGGGCGGCAGGCCCGAAGGCAACGGTGAGCGTGCCCACGTCGATGGTGTCGCCGGGACGCACCACCGTCGGGGTGAACACCTCGAAGAACGCGTGATCGGGGCCGGCGTCGACGAATGCCGCCAGCCGTTCCACCACCCCCTCTGGTGCGAACAGCGCCACGCCGCGATGGTGCACCAGGTCGAAGCGCAGATAGTTGAAGAGGGCCAGAACGTCGACGCAGTGGTCGGGATGCCCGTGAGTCAGCACGACGGCGGTCGGCGCTCGACCGGTTTCGAGGAGCGCGGCGAAAGCCCCGGGACCCAGGTCGAGCACCAACGCGGTGTCGCCCGACGTCACCAGGTATCCCGATCCGGGGCGATCGGGTACTGGATAGGTTCCGCTCGATCCGAGGACGGTCAGTTGCACCGCGGGCGAGTGTAGAAAGTCATGAGTTTGGAGTTGGGAGTTTGGAGTCAGAACTCTGAACTCCAAACTCTGAACTCTGAACTTACCCTGCTGCCAGGATCGTCAGGCCCAGCGTGGTGAGCGCCACCATCAGGCCCAACATGGCGTACTGGCTGCGCACCGCCCGGGCGGCGGGGAACACCGCCAGGGATCGATCGTGGGCCAGCACCACACCGGCGACGTGTCCCCCAAGGATGGCGACGAGCTGCACCCACCACACCGCTGACGGCCCGATCCAGGTGAAGTTCGGTCGATAGTCGACGGTGCCGAACAGGTTCCATCCCAGGCCGAAGGGGTCGGAGATGGACGCCACAATTAGCTGTCCCTCGAACGCCACCAGCGTGAAGTAGTGGGCGAAGGCATAGGCGAGGCCGATCGGTACCAGGGTGTGGGCGAAGGAGCCGGCCACCTCCATGGTGCTCATCCCCCCGCCGGCGATCCGACCTGCCCAGGCGCAGACGCCGAGGTAGAGCAGCCCGACCAGGGCAACGGTCCCAACCAGTGCCAGCGTCTCGAACCATATGGCGTCGCGGGACACTCCCAGCGCCGCGGTCACGTCCTCCCACCATGGTGTGGCGGACATGCCGTCGTAGGTGACGGTGCCGATCATCGCCACGACGAAGAGAGTCAGACCCCGCCACGCAGGCAGCACCGTCAATGCGCGCAGCCAGCCGCGGCGACGGATCCTCCCCTCGGGATCACGCCCGAATGGTGCGATCGCCGAGAGGACGCGGTGATACACCGTGAATAGGTCGGCCGAGGTCACGGCCCTCTCGGCTCCGAGGCGCCACGACACAACGAGCAGGCAGATGGTGTAGGCCGCGGCGGCGATCCCCAAGGTGCTGGGATCACCCGAGTGGGGATACACCAGCTCGAGCCAGGTGAGGGCGATGAGCGCCACCGCGGCCGGGATCACCCCGAAGCGCCCTGGTCCCGGCGACCCCGACCAGCCCATCAAGCGCCCGAGAGTGGCCCATGGGTTGAGCACCGCCCACAGGTTCCCGGCAACGACGGCGAGAAACGGCAGCACCAGCCAAGCGATCACCCACACCATGACGGGAGCGGCGTTGCTGCGCGCATCGGGGTCCCCCGCCAGCCCGGCGACCAGCACGAGAACCAGACCGCCGAGGCCCAGGACCGCAGCACCGCCGGTCACGACACGACCCGGTCGCCAACTGCGCCCCCGCCAGCGCGGCCCGTCCTGGAGCCGCGGCTCGGGCCACAACACCGCCAGGGCGCCAAACGAGAGCAGGAGGACCACAAGGGCCCCGACCAGGAAGTACTCCAGCGGAACGGGAAGGTCGCTCCGCCCGCCAAGTCCGTGAGCCAGGGCGGGGGCCGGAAGAGCCAGCGCCAAACCGACGATGGCGAGGGTGTATCCGACCCGGCGGATCACGAAACCTCGAGCTCGAACAACAGGGTGTGGGCGACCTCGAGCTCCACTTCGAAGATGCCGGGGATGTCGACGACGAACTCCAGGACGGCTTCGACGCCGGAGGCAACCTCGATGCTGCGGTCGTAGGTGTGGACGTGGACCTCATCGGCCTCGGCCAGCGTGATCACGATTCGCACCGTGTCGCCGAGGTCTACGTCGATGCGCTCCCCCAGGTCGCGCTCTTCGCCGTCTTCGAAGATCCGCAGACCCGCGGTCCCGTCCACGGTGACGACCACCGTGTCGTCCTCGACGGTGGTGCTCGACCCGCCGGAGGTCGTGGTCATGTCCGGCGCCGTCGTGGTCGACACCGCGGCGGCCGTGGTAGTCGTGACCGAAACGAGCGTCGTCGCGCTCGAGGTCGGAGTTGCCGCGTCGTCGCCGCAGGCGGAAAGTGCCAGCAGCAAACCGACGACAGGGGTGAGACGCTTCACGGAGGGGAGATTACCGCGGGGTGCGGTCAGTCCCCGTCGTCATCGCCCCCGCCGCTGCCGGACTGCTCAACATCCCACACCAACTGGCCGTCGCGGATCTCCGCCCGTACCCGGTACTCGGCGGCCTCGGAGTCGAACTCGACCTCCACCTTCTC
>CAYTTU010000046.1:0-5188 GCA_964440905.1 uncultured Acidimicrobiia bacterium
TGGCGGGAACGTGCGACACGAACACTGCATCGACCTCGCCGCCGAGCCGTTGGGCGTAGTCGAGGGCGGTGCGCAGCGCCGCCTCCCCCATGGGGCTGTCGTCGACCCCGACCACGATCTTCATTGCGGCCACTGCTCCGGCGGGTAGCGGTGCTCCTTCTCGGCGTCGATACGGGCGGCATAGGCGGCGGCCTCGCTGCGCCGGCTCATCTCAAGCTTGGCGAGCACGTTGGACACGTAGTTCTTGACGGTCTTTTCGGCGAGGAACATCTCTTCGGCAATCTGGCGGTTGGTGAGTCCGCCGGCGATGTAGTCGAGGATCTTGCGCTCCTGCTTGGAGAGGCGAGAGAGCAGAGGATCGTCGGCCTCTTCACCCCGGATGCGGCGAAACACCCGATCGGTCATCTCCGGATCGAGCAGCGACTCACCGCGGCCGACCTTGCGGACACTCTCCACCAGGTCGTTGCCCTTGATCTGCTTGAGGACGTACCCGGAGGCCCCGGCCATGATCGAGGCGAACAGCGCCTCGTCGTCGGCGAAGGAGGTCAACATCAGGACCTTGACCTTCGGCCACCGGGTGCGGATCTCGCGGCACGCCTCGACCCCATTGCCGTCGGGCAAGCGGACGTCCATGATCACGATGTCGGGGTCGTCGAACCCCACGCGACGGATCGCCTCCTCCACCGAACCGGCCTCCCCCACCACGGTGATGTCCGGTTCGGCGTCGAGCATGGCCCGCACCCCCTGCCGGACCACCTCGTGGTCGTCCACCAATTCGACCCGTAGTTGCTCGCTCACGAGGTCACGATATCGCACCTGGGGGCCTTTCCGGCTCTACGCAACCGGGCCGGAAGTCCATGTGAAGCCCGGTAATAGACTCCCTCACCGTGATCGAGTTCACCCCGGAACGAATCCGGATGCTGGTCGGCGCGGCCGCCGGGGTCGCCGCCCAGACCGACCTCTCCTCGCTGTTGCGCACCCTGATCGGGACCGCGATCGAGATGACCGGTGCCCGCTACGGGGCCATCGGTGTACTCGGCGAGCACGGAACCCTGGTCGAATTCATCCCGGTGGGGATGGACGAGGCCGACATCAAGCTCATCTCCCACTTCCCCCGGGGAACCGGCGTGCTGGGCACCATCACGCGCCAGAGCGCCACGGTGCGCCTCGACGAGATCTCCCAGCACCCCGACGCGGTGGGGTTCCCCGACAACCACCCCCCGATGCACAGCTTTCTCGGGGTTCCGATCCGGGTCGGCGACAGGGTGCTCGGAAACCTCTACCTCACCGAGAAGAAGGGCGGTTTCACCGCTCACGACGAGACGGTGGTCGAGCTGCTGGCTACCACCGCCGGCACCGCAGTCACCACCCTTCGCCTTCAGGAGCGCCTGCGGCGCGCCGCACTCCAGGAGGACCGGGAGCGAATCGCCCGCGACCTCCACGATTCGATCATCCAGGACCTGTTCGCCATCGGGCTGAGCCTGCAGACCGCGGTCGGCCACCTGGAGCACGACACCGAGGTGGTGCGCACCCGGATGACGGATGCCGTGGACCGGCTGGACGAGTCGATCGGGCTGCTGCGGCGGTACATCTTCGACCTGCGACCCCCGGTCTGGGCCCGCCCCAGCCTGTCGACCGAGATCCGCCGGCTGGTCGCCGACCTCTCCGGGTCATACGGCGTCGATGTGGGCATCGACGTGGACTGCCCGCCCGACACCCCGGAACCGCCGCTCACCGACCACATCCTGGCGGTGGTCAAGGAGTCGGTGAGCAACTCGCTGCGTCACTCCGGGGGACGCACCATCGACGTCCGGGTGGCCTGCGACGGGACCCGGGTGCTGATCAACATCGCCGACGACGGGGCAGGATTCGACACCGAGCAAGACCACGGTGGTCTGGGGTTGCGCAACCTCGCCCGACGGGTGGCAGCGGTGGGAGGCGAATACGTCCTGGACAGCTCGCCGGGGAAGGGAACGGTGGTGACGGTGACGTTTCCGCTGGGCTGAGCCCGATACCCGATGCCCGACACCCGACACCCGACACCGAACCAGGAGTCTGGGCTAGCGGGAGACGGGAGACGGGCGACGGGCGACGGCCATAAGTCCCTGGCCCTGGATCGCTGCCTCAAGGAAGATGAGGACATGACTTTCGCTTTCGACTTCGACGGGAAACACGAGGCCGACAAGAACCTGCTCGGGGGCAAGGGGGCCGGACTGGCCACCATGACCCGGATCGGGCTTCCGGTGCCCCCCGGTTTCACCCTGAGCACCGCGGCGTGCCTGGAGACGCTGCAGACCGGCAAGATCCCCGATGGGGTTTGGGCCGAGGCGATGGCGGCGGTGCAGCGCCTCGAGGAACGCACCGGGCGCAGCTTCGGCGGCGACGGGACCCCCCTGCTGCTCTCGGTGCGGTCCGGCGCTCGGTTCTCGATGCCGGGGATGATGGACACGGTGCTCAACCTCGGCGTCGTGCCCGGCACCGTGGAGCGCCTCGAAGCCTGGTCGGGTGACCCCCACTTCGCCCGCGACGCCGCCCGGCGCTTCGTGCAGACCTTTGGCAAGGTGGTGCTGGGCATCGACGAGATGGTCTTCCAGCGGATCCTGACCGAACTGCGGGAGCGGCGCGGTGTGGTCGACGACGCCTCCCTCACCCCAGCCGACCTCGACGAGGCCCGGGGGCGATTCCTCGAGGCGATCACCGAGTCGGGAGCCTCGATCCCGGATGACCCCATGGAGCAGTTGCATGCCGCGGTGGGTGCGGTGTTCAACTCCTGGCACAACCGCCGAGCGTTGGAGTACCGCCGCCTCAACGGAATCCCCGACGACCTGGGGACGGCGTGCAACGTGCAATCGATGGTCTTCGGAGATCTCGCCACCGACTCCGGTACCGGGGTGTGCTTCACCCGCGATCCGTCCACCGGCGAACGCATCCCCTACGGGGACTACCTCCCCAACGCCCAGGGCGAGGACGTCGTCGCCGGGATCCGCAACACCCTGTCGCTCGACGACCTCTCACGGATCCATCCGAGCCTCCATGCCGAACTCACCGGGGTGATGAGCACCCTGGAGGCGCACTACCACGACATGTGCGACATCGAGTTCACCATCGAGCGCGGTCGGCTGTGGATCCTGCAGACCCGGGTCGGAAAGCGCACTGCAGCGGCCGCGGTTCGCATGGCGGTCGAGATGGTCGGTGAGGGGCTGATCGACCGGCCCACCGCCATTCGCCGGGTGGAGCCGGTGGCCCTGGAGCACCTGCTGCACCCCCGCATCCAGGAGCCGATCACCACCACCCCGATCGCCATCGGTCTCAACGCCTCCCCGGGGGCGGCGCGGGGCCAGGCAGTGTTCGAGGCGGACCGCGCCGCGGCGCTCGCCGCCACCGGAGTCCCGGTGGTGCTGGTGCGCTGGGAGACCACCCCCGACGACATCCACGGCATGGCGGCCGCCGAGGGCATCCTCACCAGCCACGGCGGGCGCACCAGCCACGCCGCGGTGGTGGCCCGGGGCATGGGCACCCCGGCGGTCACCGGAGCGGGGAGCATCGACGTCGACGAGGAGCACCGCCGGTTCACGGTGGGCGGCGTCGTCGTGAACGAGGGAGACGTCATCACCCTGGATGGCGCCACCGGCAAGGTCTATCTCGGCGGGCTCCCCCTCACCAGCCCCGAACCCACCCCCGAACTCGAGGTGCTGCTGGGTTGGGCCGACGCCATCCGCACCATGGGGGTGTGGGCCAACGCCGACGACGGCGCCGGGGCGCGCGAAGCGGCGCGCTGGGGTGCCGAGGGCATCGGGCTGGCGCGCACCGAGCACATGTTCATGGGAGACCGCCTTCCCATCGTGCGCCGCGTCATTCTCGACGACGACGCCGCCGGGGCGCTGCTCACCCTGGAGAAGCTCCAGGCCGACGACTTCGAGGACCTGCTCGCAGCCATGGATGGCAAGCCGGTGGTGGTGCGCCTGCTCGACCCGCCGCTGCACGAGTTCCTCCCCTCGCGGCTCGATCTGGTCGAAGAACGGATCCGGGCCAAGGCCGCCGGCACCAGCACCACCGAAATCGACCGCATGCTCGAGGCGGTGAAGCGCCTCGAGGAGTCGAACCCGATGATGGGATTGCGCGGAGTGCGCCTCGGTGTGGTCCGACCCGAGCTGTACCGGGCGCAGGTGCGCGCCGCCATGGAGGCGATTCGGCGCCGGGTCGGGGTCGGCGCCGATCCCCACCTCAAGATCATGATCCCGCTCGTCTCCACCGGGACCGAACTGGCCCGGATGGAGCAGATGATCCGTGAGGAGGCGGACGCCGCCGGGCTGGATCGCGAGGTGCCGGTGGGCACGATGATCGAGGTGCCCCGCGCCGCGCTGCGGGCCGCCGAGCTCGCCGAGCACGCCCGCTTCTTCTCCTTCGGCACCAACGACCTCACCCAGATGACATACGGAATCAGCCGCGACGACGCTCAGGATGCGTTCCTACGCACCTACCTGGAGCTGGGACTGCTGGCGACCGACCCGTTTGCCACCGTCGACGTGGCCGGGGTGGGTCGTCTCATCGAGATCGCCACCACCGAGGGCCGGGCCGCCCGGCCCGGGCTGGAGGTGGGCATCTGCGGGGAGCACGGCGGCGATCCGGCCACGATCCACTTCTGCCACAGCATCGGACTGGACTACGTGTCGTGCAGCCCGCCCCGGATCCCCATCGCCCGACTGGCGGCAGCCCAAGCGGCCCTGGGCGAAGGAGCCGAGAGAGCAAGCGTTTAGCGGCGGAGCCGCTAACGAGTTTGGAGTTCAGAGTTCAGAGTTCAGAGTTCAGAATCCGACTCCAAACTCCAAACTCCAAACTCTGAACTTCTCGCCGGCGCAGCCGGCGGTCACGCCTTCCGCGCCGCCGGAATGTCTTTCCGGCTGGGGAGCCAGCGCTGGGGCACCGGGCGCACCCGCATCCGTAGGTCGACCACTCGCAGCCCTTCACCGGGCGGGAGCACCTTGACCGGGTTGAGGTCCATCTCGGCGATCTCGGGAAAGTCGTCCACCAGCGCCGAGACCCGCAGCAGGGCGTCACGCAGTGCGGCCACGTCGCCGGCCTCACCGCCGCGGTAGCCGTCGAGCAGCTTGGAGGCTTTGACCTCGCCGATCATCTCGGCGGCATCGACGTCGGTCAAGGGGTGGATGCGGAAGGCGATGTCGCCGAT
>CAYTTU010000047.1:0-11005 GCA_964440905.1 uncultured Acidimicrobiia bacterium
TGCGCCCCGTTGGATACGTAGAACACCGCGATGGAGAACATGGTGAGCATCAGCCCCAGCGCCGAGTACACCGGATTGCGCGCCCACACCATGGTCACGGCACCGAAGAGGGCGGCAAGACCGAAGATCACGAAGAGGGCGAGTTCAACCATGGGCACCCCCGTCATCCGTCATCCGTCGTCCGTCCTCGTCTTCGCTCTCGCTGACGACTGACGACTGACGACTGACGACTGATTGCCCCTTCTCCGCCGGACGGGTTCCCACGCCCGCGGTTGGGGTCCAGGCGATGACGCCCTCGTAGGCGGCCCGGCCCGCCGGGGCGGTGGCCCGCATCCAGCCGTCGCCGAGGCGCAGCTCACCCTTGTCCACCAGGATCGAGTCGGGCTGGGGGTGGGGCACGGTGCCGTCGGGATTCATCAGCAGCTCGGCCCGGGTGTAGATGGCGTCGTCGCGGTTGGACACCGACATCTCGAAGAGCTGGGTCATCGTGATTGCCTCGGTGGGGCAGGCCTCTTCGCACAGACCGCAGAAGATGCAACGCAGCAGGTTGATCTCGTAGACGAACCCGTAGCGCTCCCCCGGACTCACCGGGGCGTCGGGCGGGTTGTCCTTACCCCGCACGTAGATGCAGCGCGCCGGGCACACTCCGGCGCACAGCTCGCACCCGATGCACTTCTCCATCCCGTCGGGGTAGCGATTGAGCACGTGCCGTCCGTGGAAGCGCTGCGGCTTGGATCGCTTCTGCTCGGGGTACTGGGTGGTCACCTTGCGGCGGAAGATCTGGCGCAGGGGAACCATGAAGCCTTTGATCAGAGACATCGCCTCATCCCTCCCACGGCAGGCCGAACGACTGCCAGGCCCGCACCAGAGCGAACAGGACCAGCCACACCAGCGACAGCGGGATGAGCCGCTTCCAGCCCAGCGACATCAACTGGTCGTAGCGGAACCGGGGCAGGGTGGCTCGGACCCACACCAGCAGGAACAGCAGGGCGTAGGTCTTGACCAGGAACCAGAACACCGGCACCGCCCAGCCGATGAAGGGGAGGTCGGCCCCGGGTCCGAGCCAGCCGCCGAGGAACAGCGTCACCGCGATGGCGCAGATGTTGAACATGTTGATGTACTCGGCGAGGAAGAACATGGCGAAGCGGAACCCGGAGTACTCGGTGTGGTATCCCCCGACGATCTCCGACTCCGCCTCGACGAGGTCGAAGGGGGCCCGGTTGGTCTCGGCGATGCCGGCGACGAAGAAGATGAGGAACGACGGCAGCAGCCAGAAGACGAACCATCCCGGTATCGGACCGCGGAACGACCCCTGCTGCAATTCGACGATGGTGGCGAACGACATCGTCCCCAGTCCGGCGTCGCCTCCGGCGAGCAGCGCCGAGGCGAGTAGCACTACCGGCACCAGCGCCAGACCCATCGCCGCTTCGTAGGAGATCATCTGGGCGGTGGCCCGCACCCCGCCGAGCAGCGGGTACTTCGAGCCCGACGACCATCCCGCCAGCACCACCGAGTACACCGCCAGCGACGACATCGCCAGCACGAACAGCAGCGCTACGTTGAGGTCGGCGCCCTGCAGGGTCACCGTCGTCTCCCCGATGGTGACCGGCGCCCCGATCGGGATCACCATGAAAATGAGGAAGGCGGGGACCATCGCCGCCACCGGGGCCGCCAGGTAGATCCCCACCTCGACCTTGCGGGGGCGGATCCCCTCCTTGAAGAGCAGCTTCAAGCCGTCGGCCAGGGTCTGCAGGATCCCGAACGGACCGGCGCGGTTGGGACCGATGCGGTTCTGCATGAAGGCCACCACCCGCCGCTCGAACCACACCAGCACCAGGGCGGTGAGCATGAGAAGAGCAAAGGCGGCACCCGCCTTGATCAACCCGGACCAGAGCGGAGTGGTGAAGAGGGTCTCGAGGAAGTCGGTCATGGCGCACTCCCGACACCCGACGCCCGGCGCCCGACGCCGGCACAGCGCGGTTCGACTGACGACTGACGACCGACGACTGACGACTGGCGACTCATGCCTTCACCACCGTCACGTCGAGCGCGTTCCCCAGCGCCACCCCCACCAGCGGTACGTACACCGTCCCCAGGACGAGGGTGGGGTCGATTTTCACCGGCAGGGTCTCGCTCCCGGCGTTCCCGATGACGGTCACCGTGGCACCGGCGACGACACCGAGACGGGTGGCGTCGTCGGGATGGAGGTGGGCGGCGGGTTCAGGGGCGAGGAGCGACAGCGACTCGCTGACCGTCAGCAGCGTGCCGTCGTCGTAGAGCACCGGGGCGAGGTGGAGGGCGAAGTCCTTCGGGGCGGTCTCGGTGAACGACGCCGTCGGCGAGTGGGTGAATCCTCCCCCGACCACGATCCCGTCGCGCCCCGCCCCCCAGTCGAGCGCCTCCCATGACACCGCGGCATATGCCGGGGCGACGGCGGCGATCTCCTTGGCCACCGCGGCGGCACCGGCTCCGATGCCGCCGCCGAGTCGGGAGGCGAGGTCGTCGAGGACTTCCACCGCCGGTCGTGAACCGCCCACCCCGGAGACGAGCCGGTTGGTCTTCTGCACCCGACCCTCGAGATTGGTGACCGTGCCCTCCACCTCGGCAAACGCGTCCACGGGCAGGATCACGTCGGCGTGGCGGTTGGAGTCGTTGACGAAGAGATCCAGGGAGACGATGAAAGTGCTCGCGTCGGATCCACCGACTCCCCCCTTCGGGGGGAGAAATGCCGCCCTTGCGACCCTTGCATCCGCATGGTCCGCCGCCGGGTCGGAGCCGAGCAGCAGCAGCGCTCCGATCGAGCCGTCGGACATGCCAGCAAGGATGCCGGCGGAATCCCGTCCGGGTTCGGCCACCGCAGTGCCCCAGACCGCCGCCAGTGCCTCGCGGGCGGAGCGGTCCGCCGCCGCGACCCGACCCGGGAGCAGCGCCGGGGTCATGCCCATATCGAGCGCCCCGAGCAGATTGGCGCGGCGCGCCACCGGGAGCACCAGCGCATCAGGCAAGGTGAGGGCGAAGGCCGCGACCGCTTCGGCGAGTCCGGGCGACTCTGCCAGTCCGGTGCGCCCCACGATGGCCACCAGCGGACCGCTGTCGAGGGCGGCCCGCACCGCGGCGAGGTCGCCGTCGCCGGCGGCGAGTCGGCGCAGCAGCGCACCGCCCTCACCGGGGCGGTAGCGCACCACGTGGGCGGCGTCAGGGTCGAGTCCGGTGGCCCGGGGGTGGACCGCGATCAGTGTCGCCTTGAGGGCAGTGGCGGCACGCCGCACCCGGAGATGGAGTACCGGCAGCTCTTCCTTGAGGTCGGGACCCCACACCAGGATGGTGCGGGCCTTCTCGAGGTCGGCGATGGTGCCGCGCCGCGGCACCCCGGCGAGCAGCCCCGTCCCGGGGTCGTCACCCAGCGAGGCGTCGAGGTTCCCGGTGCCGATCACGCCGCGCAGCAGCTTGGCGAAGGCATAGGCCTCCTCGTTGGTGCTGCGTGCGCCGCCGAGACCGGCCACGGCGCCAGGCCCGCGGGTCTCGACGACTGTGCGGATTCCGGCGGCGGCGGTGTCGAGCGCCTCGGCCCAGGTCGCCTCGCGCAGTTCGCCGTCGACGCCGCGCACCAGCGGCGAGGAGATCCGGGCCGGCGCCCGGAGGTGTTCGAACCCGAAGCGACCCTTGTCGCACAACCAACCTTGGTTGGTGGCGTCGACATCGACACCATTGAGCCGCACCACCTGGCCCTGGGAGGAGTGCACCGAAACCCGACAGCCCACAGCACAATGCGGGCAGGTGCTCTCCACCGCCTCCAGGTCCCAGGGGCGTGCCTTGAACCGATAGGCGGTGGCGGTGAGCGCACCCACCGGGCAGATCTGCACCGTGTTGCCCGAGAAGTAGGAGGAGAACGGCGCGTCGGGAAAGGTGTTCACCTGGGTGTAATTGCCGCGGTCGATGAACTCGATCAGCGGGTCACCGGCGATCTCGGCGCTGAACCGGGTGCAGCGAGCGCACAGGATGCAGCGCTCCCGGTCGAGCAGCACCAGGTCGCTGATCGGGATCGGCTTCTCGAAGTGGCGCTTCTCCTCGACGAAACGCGACTCGCCGGGACCGTGCGACAGGGTCTGATCCTGCAGCGGGCACTCGCCGCCCTTGTCGCACACCGGGCAGTCGAGCGGGTGGTTCACCAGGAGGAACTCGAGCACTCCCTCCTGCGCCTTCTTCACCACGTCGGAGCGGGTGTCGACGATCATGCCCTCGGCGACGCGCATGGTGCACGCCGTGGTGAGGCCCTTGCCGCGCGGAGTCTCCACCTCCACCAGGCACATGCGACACATCCCCACCGGCTCCATGCGGGAGTGCCAGCAGAAGCGTGGGATATAGGTGCCGTTGTCCTCAGCCGCCTTGATCAGCAGCTCACCGCCGGGGGCGGTGACCTCACGACCATCAATGGTGAGCTTTACCGGGTCAGACACCGGCGCTCACCTCCCCGGGGATCATCGCCACGACTTCGTCACGGAAATTGTTCATGATCGAGGTGATCGGAGACACCGCCGAAGGCCCCAGCGGGCAGATCGTGGTCATCACCGGCGGCCAGCGCAGCCCGGGACTGATGTTGTCGCTCACGTCGAGCAGCAGGTCGATGTCGGAGGGCCGCCCCTGTCCAGCGAGGATACGGTCCAGGATGCGCTCCATCCATGTGGTGCCCTCACGACACGGAGTGCATTGCCCGCAGGACTCGTGGGCAAAGAACCGCACGATGCTCAATGCCGCTGCCACCACGTTTGTGGTCTCGTCCATCACCACCACCGCACCGGAACCGAGCATGGTGCCGAGGCGCAGGCACGCCTGGACGGTGATCTCCTCGTCGAGGTGGCTCGGCACCAGCCAGGGGGCCGATGCCCCGCCGGGAATCCAGCACTTCAAGTCGTGACCGTTACGAACCCCTCCGGCAACGTCGTAGATCAGGTTGCGCCAGGTCATCCCCATCACGATCTCGTAGTTGCCGGGACGCTCCACATGGCCCGAAACCGAGAACAGCCGGGTCCCCCGGGAGCCCTCGGGGCCGATGGCGGCGTAGGCGGGTCCGCCGTTGGTGATGATCCACGGCAGGTTGGACAGGGTCTCCACGTTGTTGACGATGGTCGGCTTGCCGTAGAGGCCGGCCACCGCCGGGAAGGGGGGCTTGATTCGGGGTTCACCGCGGCGGCCCTCCAGTGCGTTGAGTAGGGCGGTCTCCTCGCCGCAGATGTAGGCACCGGCGCCGAGGTGGATGACGACCTCGAGCGAGAACCCGCTGCCGAGTATGTCCGTGCCGAGGAAGCCGGCGGTGTGCGCCTCCTCGACGGCCCGCTGCAGTCGCCGTGCCGATCGCGGGTACTCGCCGCGCACGAACACGAAGGCGTGACTCACCCCCAGGGCGAAGGCAGCGATGATGACTCCCTCGAGCACCTGATGTGGATCGCGCTCCATCAGCATCCGGTCCTTGAAGGTTCCCGGTTCCGATTCGTCGGCATTGACCACCAGGTAGTGCGGCGCCGCCGGGGCGAGGAAGCCCCACTTCACCCCGGTGGGGAACCCGGCACCGCCGCGGCCGGCGATGTCCGAGGCCTTCACCTCGGCGACGATCTCCTCGGGCTTCATCCCCAGCGCCTTGCGCAGGGCGGCGTACCCATCGGTGGCCTGATAGCGCGCCAGGGTGTGGGAGTCGGTGGGGTGCTGCTCCATCCTGGTCGTGAGGATCTGCGTGCTCATCGCTCGCCTCCCGCCGTGCCGTAGGGGGCAAAGGCAGGGAGCGGTCCAAGGGCGGTGGTCTGATCCTCTGGACCCCAATCGAACGAGCGCTTGGAGCCGAACTGCTCCTGCATCTCATCGGAGCGCACCGCCGCGGGCTTGTCGTCACGCAGCCAGCGCATCAGGCGCCGTGCCGCATCGGGGGTCACCCCCTCAACCATCTCGTAGTCCACCTGGATCGCCGGGGCGCCGCCACAGGCCCCGATGCACTCGGTGGCCATGACAGTCACCGAGCCGTCCGCGGCAGTCTCGCCCTCGGGGACCCCGGACTCGTCGACGACGGCGGCGCGCACTGCTTCGGATCCGAGCAGATGACACGAGATCGAACGGCACACGGTCACCACGTGCCTGCCGGCATGACGCAGGTACATGTTGTAGAAGGAGGCCACCGCCTCCACCTGGACCGGGGTCAGCCCGGTCAGGTCGGCGACCTGTCGCATCCCCGGCTCGGTGACGGCGCCGTCGTGACGCATAGCGAGATACAGCAGCGGCATCACCGCCGATCGCTTCTCCGGGTATTGGGCGAGGAGCGATTCGGCGCGCTGTATGAGGTCGGGAGGCCAAGTCATGGGAAGACCCGCAATTGGCTATTGGCTATTGGCGATTGGCCGAAGGGCGATGAGCGGGGCGCCGATGCCCGATGCCCGATACCCGATACCCGAATCGGGAGTCGGGTGATCGGACGACTCTGCTCTAGCTGGAAGCTGGAAGCTGGAAGCTGGCAGCCAGCCGGCAAGACTCGGATGGGGCGTTCGAACGTCATCTATCAACGTCCCCCATCACCGTGTCCGCCGAAGCCAGTGCGGCGATGGCGTCGGCGATCAGCGAGTCGGTGAGCATGGCGGGCAGCGCCTGGACGTGGGCAAACGATGGGCCGCGCACATGGAGCCGCCACGGCTTGGCGCCGCCGTTGGATACCAGGTACATCCCCAGCTCGCCTCGGGCCGACTCCACCGCCTGATAGGTCTCCCCGGCGGGCACCTTGAAGCCCTCGGTGAAGATCTTGAAGTGATGGATCAGGGCCTCCATCGACTGATCGATCCGAGCCCGCGGCGGCGGGGTCACCTTGCGGTCTTCGCTGCGGTAGTCCCCGCGGGGCATTCGCTCCTTGGCCTGCTGCACGATCTTGAGCGACTGGCGGATCTCTTCGAAGCGCACCAGGAACCGGTCGTAGACGTCGCCCCCGGTGAACACCGGAACCTCGAAGTCGTAGTCCTCGATGCCGGAGTAGGGGAACGCCTTGCGCACGTCGTACCCGATGCCCGAGGCTCGCGCCAGCGGTCCGGTGATGCCGTACGCATGGATCTCCTCGGGAGCGATCATCCCGATGCCCTTGGTGCGCTCCAGGAAGATCGGGTTCTCCAGCAACAGGTCCTCGTACTCCTTCAGCCCGGCGAGCACCCCCTTGACGATGCCATCGATGTCGTCCTCCCACCCGTCGGGGAGGTCGGCGGCCACCCCGCCGGGGCGGATGTAGTTGTGGTTCATCCGTAACCCGGTGGTCTTCTCGAAGAAGGCGAGCACCGGCTCGCGCTCCCGCCAGCCGTAGATCATCATCGACAGGGCCCCGATGTCCATGCCGGTGGTGGCGCTCCACAGCAGATGGCTGGCCACCCGGTTGAGTTCGGTCATCAGGATGCGGATGACGTTGGCGCGCTCTGGCACGTCGATGCCCAGAAGCCGTTCGGTGGCCAGCGAGAAGCACAGCTCGTTGTGCAGCGGCGACAGGTAATCCATGCGGGTGACATTGGTGGGGCCCTGCATGAAGGTGAGGGCTTCGCCGGTCTTCTCCATACCGGTGTGCAGGTAGCCGATGATCGGTTTGACCCGGCGGATCGTCTCCCCCTCCAACTCGATGTGGAGGCGAAGCACCCCGTGGGTGGCGGGATGCTGCGGTCCCATGTTGAGGATCTGGATCTCGTCGTCGGGCGCGGCCGGTTGGCGCTCGTAGTCGTCGATCACCGCAGTCCCCCGCTGCACCGCCAAGACCGCGGCGGCCTCGTCGGCAAGCATCTCCTGGTCACCCTCGTCGGTGAAATGCCTCATGTCCTCGGGGGCCTCGGTGCCGCTCACCCACACCTCGTGGACGGTGGTCTTCGTCGTGACCGCGGGACCCTGCTGCGAGTGGGCGGGGGCTTCGAGATCGCCGGTGACCACGTCGGGCGGCTTGGCCATCAGGTGGTCTGCTCGGAGGTCGCCTTGAAGGTCACCGGCACCGAGCCCATCGGGTGGTCCTTGCGCAGCGGGTGACCCTGCCACTCGTCGGGGAGCAGGATCCGGGTCAGATCGGGGTGGCCGGTGAAACCGATCCCGAACAGGTCGTAGGCCTCCCGCTCGTAGAAGTCGGCCCCGGCGAATACCCCGGTGATGCTCGGGGCGGTCGGATCCTCACCGGGGACCCCTGCGAGAAGACGCACCCGCTCCGGTGGATCGAGCGACAGGAGATTGACCACCACCTCGAACCGGGGATTGCGGGTGAAGTAGTCCACCGCGCACAGGTCGATGAACATGGTGAACCCGGCCTCGCGGGCGGCGGCCGCCGCCGCCGGCAACGACTCGCGGGGAATCCGAACCACCGCCTGCCCCAGGGAGTCCTCGTATGCGGCGCCGGGGATGGCTTCGGCGACGGTCGCGCCGCGGTTCATGCGCCGGTCCTCGCCTTCTCTTTGATCATCTCCTGGAGGGTGAGGATCCCGTGCATCAGCGACTGCGGTCCTGGCGGGCACCCCGGCACGTACACGTCGACCGGGACCACCTGATCGACTCCCTGCACCAGGGCGTAGTTGTTGAACATCCCCCCGGTAGAAGCGCATGCCCCCATCGAGATCACCCACTTGGGCTCGGCCATCTGGTCGTACACCTGACGCAGCACCGGGGCCATCTTCTGTGAGACCCGGCCGGCCACGATCATCAGGTCGGCCTGGCGCGGCGAAGCCCGAAACACCTCCATGCCGAAACGCGACAGGTCGTTGTGCGCCGCTCCGGTGGCCATCATCTCGATGGCACAGCAGGCCAGGCCGAACGAAGCCGGCCACATCGACCGGGTCCGCGCCCAGGCCACCGCCTTGTTGAACGAAAGGGTGAGAAAGCCGGGGGGAGTCGCCGGTTGGGCCATCAGGCGGCCTCTCGCACGCGCTGCTCGGCGGTGATGCGGCGGGTGCGATGGGCCGCGTTCCAATCCAGGGCGCCCCGCTTCCACACGTACAACAAGGTCTCGATCAGGAGCAGGGTGAAAACCCCTACCGCCGCCACCCCGTACCAGCCGAGCTGGTGGAAGCGCACCGCCCAGGCGAAGAGAAACACGATCTCGATGTCGAAGATCACGAACAGCATCGCGACCATGTAGAACTTCACCGGGAAGCGCTGCACCGGATCCTGCAGGGGGACGATTCCGCTCTCGTAGGGCTCCAGCTTCTCCGGAGTGGGGTTATTAGGGGGGATCAGCCGGGCCAGGAACAGCGAGACCACGGCAAAGCCGACGGCGATCCCGAACATGAGGGCGATAGGGAGGTAGTCGCTGAGAGACATGGCTCCGTGGGATCGTGGATTCCTGGGAGATTAGAGCGCCCCGGAGGGCGGGAAGCCGGAGGCCGGAAACCGAAGGCTGGAGGCCGGGAGCCAGAGGCCGGAAGCAGGCCGGAGGCCGGAAGGCCGGAGACCGGAGACCGGAGGCCGGAACCGCTACCCCCTTGTGGGGGGAGCCGACCGGACGAAGTCCCGGTCGGTGGGGGTATTGCTCATGGCTCATGTCTCACAGCTCACAGTTCCCGACCGACAGCCCACGGCTTCCTCGTGTAGCTTCCATCGCGTCACATTCGGGAAAGGGAGACACAGTGACTTTCAGCAACCTCTTCGACAGCCTCGGCGACCTCGACTGGTTGGCGATCCTGGCGGGGACCGTGGCCATGTTCATCGTGGGATGGCTGTGGTACGGCCCGCTGTTCGGCAAGAAGTGGGGGGCGGCCAACGGGGTCGACATGAGCGCCAGCGGCGGCGGGATGCCGGGGCCGACGGTGCTGGTCAAGGGATTCATCCAGACCCTGTTGATCAATATCGGCATCGCCTACTTCATCACGGCGCTGCATGTCATGTTCCAGAACGAACCCACATTCGAGACACTGATCGTTTCATCGTTCGTGCTGGCGTTCTTCGTGATCGGCGCCGCCTTCTACGGCGGAGTCATCTACCTGAAGCGCTCGATGACGGCGACATTGATCGACACCGGCTACTACTTCGTGGGCATCGCCGTGGCGGCCTACGTACAGGATCTCGTGGCGTAAGAGAGAGTTTGGAGTTTGGAGTTTGGAGTTTTGGAGTTTGGACTCTCAACTCTGAACTCTGAACTCTGAACTCTGAACTCTGATTGGACACCAGACGCAGCCGGCGGTGACTCCGCCGGCTGCGTTGCGTTCGGAATCAGTAGGACGCCGCGACCAGCAGCGTGAAGGGTGACGACTGTTCGAAGTCGTCCGGTGACACCTCGATGTAATAGGGACCGGGGTTGACGAAGCCTTCACCCACCGGCGTGATGACCACCTGCTTCCCGTCGATCCCCGCCTCCTCGCCCACCCAGAATCCGAGACCCCCTTCCTGGAGCGTCACGAGATCGGGATAGCCCACGAACAGGTTGAGGTCGGCCGTGGCTCCGGTGAGTTCGATAGCGACGCCGATGGTGCCCGACGGCACCTCGACGCAGAAGTAAAGGCGCTCCGGTGGTGGCTGACTCTGACCCGTCACTGCGCCATCGACCGCGACCCCCAGCTGGATCTCGGTGACCTCGCCCTCGCACCCGGCGACGTCGTCGGGAGAAGTTGTGGTGACGGCGGTCGTCGGGATCGGGGAGCTGCTGGAGGTGGTGACCCCGATCGTTGGCTGGGTGGTCGTGACCGAAGTTCCCCCGCCGCACGACGCTGCGGAGATCGCCAGCACCGCAAGACAGGTTGGCGTTCCTCTCATCGCATGCCCCTCTCGACGCCGACACAACCGCCACCGTACCGACCGACTGCTAAGACTCGAGTGGTATTGGGTCAGGCGTCAAAGCTGTCGCCGCTGACGGCATCCCAGAGCTCGGCATCGCCCGATTCGGCCCATTCCTTCCACGCCACTGCATACTGCGGCGCCACGTGACCCACCAGGTCACGCCGCATGATCACCCGGTTGTCCGAGGGTCGATGCACCGGTTGGAACCCGCATCGAGGGAACAAGCCCTCGACCCCGGTCATGAAGTCGG
>CAYTTU010000048.1:0-4608 GCA_964440905.1 uncultured Acidimicrobiia bacterium
CGTTCCAGTGCCTCGGCCACTATCCCATGGACCTCGCGTCGGAGGCGATACGGGAGTCCCTTGTAGGCGGTGGCACGAATCAGGTCGTGCCGAAACACCACCGCACCGGAGATCGACAGCTCCAGGAAGTCGGCCAGGCGCTGCCAGGTCTCGGTGTCCTCCACCGCGTGGGCCACCGCCGGCAGGGCCTCGGCGAGGAGGTCGAGGGTGAAGCTGCTACCCAGCACGGCCGCGTAGCGCAAGATCTGGCGATCGCGTGGGTCGAGGCGGTCGATCCTCTCGGCAATCACCGCTTCTACCGAGTCCGGGAGATCTCCTTCCTCCCAACCCTCCAGCAGTTCCAGGGCGAAGAGGGGGTGCCCGGCGGAGCGGTCTGCCAAGCGGGCGAGGTCGTGATCGGAGACCGGGTACTCGCGGGCGGCGAGCCGGAGAAGCTCGCCGATGTCGTCGGAGCCGAGGGGTTCCAAGTCCATGACGATGGCCCGGGGGGAACTGACCCATGTTCCTTCTGGTCGCCGCCCGACGAGGATCAGACACGGCTGGTAGGCGGTGGCCTCCACCAGGCGGGCCAGGACTCCGGCCGAGGCGGGGTCGATCCAGTGGGCATCCTCGACGACGATCACCGCCGGGCCCTCGTGTGCGGCGGCGAGAAGCTGTTCCACCTTCTCGTGCATACGCGGAATCCGGAAGGCGGGGTCGATCTCGGCCGTGGTCGGTGTGTCGGGTATGTCGATTCCCAACGGGATCCCGATCAGGGGCATCCACGGCTCGAGGTCGGGACTGTGCTCCCTGATGACCTCCTCCAGGCGGGAAGCCACCTCCACGGGGGGAGTGTCGGGCTTCTGCCCCAGCACCCCTCGGATCAGGTGCCCCGCCATGTAATAAGGGGTGTTCACCTCGTACTGCTCGCACACGAGGGTGAAGGTGTCGAGGGATCCGGCCAGGTCGCGGGCCTCGACCAGGAGCCGGCTCTTGCCGATCCCGGCGTCGCCCACCACCTCCACCACGCTCCCCGTTCCGGCTTGAACGTCGGCGATGGCATCGCGGATCACCTGCCGCTCCTGCATCCGGCCCACCAGAGGCACACTCGAGACTCGGTCGCGGGCGTCGACACCGATGATCGGCCCAACCGCAACCGCTGCCACCGCCTCCTTCTTGCCCTTGAGTGGGATGGGGTCGAGCTGGGTGAGGCGGAACCGGGTGGGCGAGCGGTCGAGAACCCGCATCGTGGTGAGGAGCTGCCGCTCATCGGCGGCACCCATGAGGCGGGCGGCCAGGTTCACAGTGTCGCCCATGACGGTGTAGGAGTGGCGGAAGGGTGCGCCCAGGTCGGCGGCGAAGACGACACCGCGAGCGACTCCTGCCCGCATCGGCAAGGGACCGCCGCGTTCGATCACCCGGTGGAGGGTGCGAAGCACCCGCTCCTCCTCCCGGCGCGTGGCGGTGGGGGCTCCGGCGACGAGGATCACCTTGCACCCGGCGGGGTCGACGTCGCTGCCGAGGAAGGTCACCTCGTGACGGGCCGCCGACTCCTGGACCAGCGACATGGTCTCGTGGAGGTTGGCGGAGGTGGTCTCGACGTCATCCGCTGGATCGACCGCGACGTGGAGGAACCCGATCGTCGCCTGGCGGTGCTCGCCCAGGGAGCCCCCGACGGTGAGGTGGGGCCGCAGCGACTCGGGCACGTAGTCGGCCAGGTCGATGTTCGTCTCGCCCGAGAAGGACTCGGTCAACGGAATCTCGTCCGTGTCGGGAACTTCGACCAGGCAGTGGGTGGCGGAGTCGACGACGCCATCGGGGAGGTTGGCGCGAGCCACCGGGCCGGCCACGACTTCGCCTGCTTCGGCCTTCTTCTCCGCGGCCAGCGCTCCCATCAGGGCTTCGCCCAGCACCACCAGCTCCCGGTGGCGGTTCCCTGCCAGGTGCAATTCCACCGGTCCGCTGTCGAGGCCCATCGACATCGAGATTCCGGGGATCGCCAGCTCGGTGAGGGCCTCCTGCATGTCCAGAGCGGCAACGGCGGCCCGCTCGTCGCAGCCATCGCCGCCGAACATGAGGAGAAAGGCGTCGCCGCCGAACTTGAGGACGTCCCCGCCCTCTTCGCGGGCGATCGACAAGAGATCGGTGAAGACGCGGTTGACGATCCCGGTGACCTCCTCGCCACCCTCCCGCCCCATCGCCGAGCGCTGTTCGACCAGGGGGGTGAAGCCGGTGATGTCACCGAAGAGGAGGGTCGCCTCGGTCTGCAGCATCCGCTGGTCCGGATGCTGCGCCTGCCAGGCGAGCACCGACCCGGGGAGGTAGAGGATCAGCTGGGGATTTGCAGTGGCCACTACCTGGGGAAGCCTATAGGGGAAGAACCGCCAACAACTGCTGTGGCTGCGGGATCAGGAATTCAGGCAGTCCTCGACGCATAGCGTGAACCCGGTTGATAGGGTGCGCTGTTCGACACTGAGGGGGACTCCGTAGGCAGCTCGATGATCATTTCCGTGAGACGACCGACCGCGCTCTGGTCCGCATTCCTGCTCGTGGCGACGTCGTTGGCCTCCGTGTTCTTGGGCGTGTCCACGGCTTCGGCGGCGAGCTTCACCGTCAACAGCACCGGTGACGCCGTCGACGCCATTCCTGGAGACGGCGTATGTCTGACCGCCGAGGGTGTCTGCACGCTTCGAGCGGCACTCATGGAGGCCAATGCCCTCGAAGGCGCCGACGTCGTCAACTTCAGTGTGGACGGATCGGCCACCATCACCGTGAGCGGTTCCAGTCTCCCGGCAATCTCCGACCAGTTGACCATCGACGGCACCACCCAGCCGGGTTATGACGGCGAGCCTGTCATAGAGCTGACCTGGGGAGGTGAGGGGACTTCTGGGGTGGGGCTCCAGGTATCGACTCACAGCACGCTCATCAAAGGCCTGGCCATCACCGGCTTCGGGACAGGGGTCCAGTTCGACGGCAGCGGCCCCCAACCGAATCAGATAAGCGACTCCTTCATAGGAACCGCGAACGGAATCGCTGCCAAGCCCAACACCGTCGGCATCAAGGTGTTCTCATGCTGCAACCTCATTGGCCCCAACAATGTGATTTCGGGAAACAGCAGTGATGGGGTCCTCATCACCGGTAGCACCGCAAGTGGTAACCAGGTCTTGACAAACTTGATCGGCACCACGGCTGCGGGGGTGGCACCACTAGGCAACAACGCCGGCATCTCACTCCAGGACGGGACAACCGGCACTCTGATCAACGCCAACATCATCGCCGGCAACCATGTCGGGATCGTGGTCCAGGCTCCCGGCAACCGGATCATGGACAACGAGATCGGCCTGGATGGCGTCGGCAACGTCACCCATGGAGTCCAGATCGACTCCAACGACACGATCGTCGGGGTACAGGCCGACGGGCTGGGCCTCCCCAACCGGATCGTCGGCAACGGGGCCAATGGGGTGATGGTATCCAGCGGGATCCGAAATCGGATCTCGAACAACGTGATCCGGGACAACGGAGGGCTCGGCATCGAGCTCAGCAACGAAGGCGTCACCCCCAACGACTTCGACGATCGCGACACGGGCCCCAACAATCTCCAGAACTTCCCGGTGCTCACCCATGACGGGGCGGGAACCCTCACCGCATCCCTCGATGGTGCCGCAGCCGAGGGGACGCTTTATCGGTTCGAGCTGTTCAAGGTGTCCTCGTGCGACCCATCTGATCACGGCGAAGGCGACCTGCAGAAGGGATCGGGCGCAGCAGCCGCCGACGTCAACGGCGACGCCACGGCCTCCTTCGCGGTCTCCGAGCCCGGCGTATACACGGCGACCGTCACCGATCCGGACGGAAACACCTCGGAGTTCTCGGAGTGCGTCGCAGTTGCCGAAGCGCCTCCGCCCGTGGGCGACGCGGTCGTGCTGTTTGGCGTGAACTCGGCCGACGACGGCTTGTCGGTCATCGACGTGGCCACCGGTGACGTCGAGTTCATCGGGCGGCTCTCACCGGATCTGGCCATCTTCACGACACCGGTGGCCCTCGGTGTGCATCCGACCGACGGCACGCTGTACGCCTGGAACAACAGCGGCCCCAACGGAGTGCTCCTGACCGTCGACCGCTGCACCGGGGTAGCCGTGGAGGTCGGTGAGCCGACCGGCGTGGGGCTCGGGGCGATCGCCTTCCACCCTGATGGGTCTCTCTACGGCTTAAGCAGCGCACTCTTCACCATCAATTCGGCGACCGGCGCCATCGAACAGATCGGCGTCGCCGGCGGCGTCAACATCGCTGGCGCCGCCTTCTCTCCCGGCGGGATCCTCTATGGACTGGAGCTGGGCTCCCCGCATCGCCTAGTGACCATCGATACCGCAACCGGAGCAGCCACTGAGGTCGCCCGGCTCTCAGGGCTCGATGTGGTGGGTTCGATCGTGTTCGACGGGAGCGGGAACCTGATCGGCACCTCGTTCGGCGCCACCGGGGACATCCTCTTCGACATCCCCCTCGGCGTGGCCGGAACGGTCGCGGTGACCAATGTGCGAGACATCACCGGCGGGTTCCCGCCGCAGGGGATGGGATTCGCCGCCGCCTGCGAGGATGCCTCGGCCGTCGTCGAGACGCTCGAGGTCACCGTGA
>CAYTTU010000049.1:0-4563 GCA_964440905.1 uncultured Acidimicrobiia bacterium
GATGAGCATCCGGGCGATCATCCTCGCCGCCGGGAGGGGGACCCGGATGAAGTGCGACCTGCCGAAGGTATTGCACACGGTGGCGGGTCGGCCGATCATCGACTGGGTCGTGGAAGCGGTGCGCGCCGCCGGCGTCGCCGACATCACGGTGGTGATCCCCCCGGACTCGGATCGGGTCGCCGCAGCCCTGCCCGACGGGGTGCGTTCCGTGGTGCAGGCCGATCGTGGCGGTACCGGCCACGCCACCCGGATCGCGCTCGAGGCGATGGGTGCGGTCTCCGGCGACCAGGTGCTGGTGATCGCCGGCGATACCCCGTTGTTCACCGCCGCCACCGTTGCTGCCCTGGTGGCCGCGCATCGCAGTCCGGCGACCGTGCTCACCACCGAGGTCCCCGATCCCACCGGCTATGGCCGGGTGATCCGCGATGCCTCGGGCATGGTGACCGCAATCGTCGAGGAGAGGGATGCCGATGCCGCCACCCGGGCGATCACGGAGGTGGCCATGTCCACGTATGTGTTCGACGGTGCCGCCCTGGCCGACTCCCTGCCCCGGCTCGGCACGAACAACGCCAAGAAAGAGGAGTACCTCACCGATGTGATCGCCATGCTCGCTCCGGTGGCCGGATTCGGCGTCGCCGATCACCGGGAGACGCTCGGGGTCAACTCCCACGACCAGCTTGCCGCCGCCGACGCCGCGATGCGGGAGCGGATCAATCTCCGCTGGATGCGCGACGGGGTCTGGATGCAGGATCCCAGCCAGGTCTACATCGACGACGCGGTGGTCCTTCACCCGGGAGTGCGCCTCCTCCCCGGAGTCCATCTCGAGGGCAGCACTGAGGTCGCCGGGGGAGCGGTGGTCGGACCGCAGACCTTCGTCATCGACAGCACCATCGGGGCCGGGTCACGGGTCGGCTACTCGGTGGTACGCGGCGCTGAGGTGGGTGAGCAGGTCGAGGTCGGGCCCTTCGCCTCGCTCCGCCCGGGGACGGTGCTGCGCCGCGGTTCCAAGGCTGGGACATTCGTCGAAATCAAGGCCTCGGAGGTTGGCGAGGGCAGCAAGGTGCCGCACCTCTCCTATGTCGGCGACACCACCATCGGGGAGGGCTCGAACATCGGCGCTGGTGCCATAACCTGCAACTTCGACGGATTTCGCAAGCACCGCACGGTGATCGGTTCGGGCGTGTTCGTCGGCTCCGACACGATGCTCGTCGCCCCGGTGGAGATCGGAGATGGGGCGTTCACCGGGGCGGGTTCGGTGATCACTCGCGATGTGCCGCCCGGGGCGCTGGCGGTGGAGCGTTCGCAGCAGCGGGAGATCCCGGGCTACGCTGCGAGGCGGGCCGAGGCAGACGATGGGAAAGGCGAGTAGCGGCGGCATGGAGGCCAGGAACCGAAAGCGCTTCATGCTGTTTTCTGGTTCAGCCAATCCGCCGCTCGCCGACGAGGTGGCCGCCCTGCTCGGGGTGGAGTTGGGTGGGGTGGAGCGTCGCACCTTCGCCAACGGCGAGATCTCGATCCGCTTTACCGAGAGCGTGCGCGGCGCCGACTGCTTCGTGCTGCAGAGCCATAGCCACCCGATCAATCACCACATCCTCGAGCAGCTGATCATGATCGACGCCTTGCAACGGGCGTCGGCCAAGCGGATCACCGCAGTGATTCCGTTCTTCGGGTACGCCCGCCAGGACAAGAAGGGAATGCCCCGGGAACCGATTACCGCCCGGCTCATGGCCGATCTGTTCAACACAGCCGGCGCCGATCGCCTGGTATCGGTGGACCTGCACTCCACTCAGATCCAGGGCTTCACCACCAAGCCGTTCGACTCCCTGACCGCCCTCCCCACCTTCATCCAGTATCTCGGCAAGGTAGAGGGTCCGCTGACCGTGGTGTCCCCCGACTCGGGACGGGTCAAGCTGGCCGCCCGTTATGCCCGCCACCTGGATGCCGAGGTGGCCTTCGTCCATAAACGGCGCCGAGTGGATGTCGGCAACAAGGTCTCGGCGCTGCAGGTCGTGGGTGATGTCGAGGGGCGCCACTGTGTCGTGGTCGACGACATGATCGACACCGCCGGCACCATGGTCTCGGCCACCGAGTTGCTCAAGGAGCGCGGAGCCCTCACGGTGCGGGCGCTGGCCACCCATGCCGTGATGTCACCGCCGGCGGCGGATCGCATCAAGAACTCGGCGCTGGAGGAGGTGGTGGTCACCAACACCCTCCCCGTGCCCGACGACGCCCGCGACCTTCCCAACCTCAAGGTGCTCTCCATCGCCCCCCTGCTGGCCGACACCCTCAAGGCGATCTTCATGGACGACTCGGTCTCGGCCATCTTCATGGGCGAGAACGTTTAGGAAGTCTCCAGTCACCAGTCTCCAGTCTCCAGCCGGGTCCCCAGTCTCCAGTCTCCAGTCGGGTCGGCGGTCTCCATCGCCCGTTGCCCGTCGCTTATCGCTCATCGCTCATCGCCAATAGCCAATAGCCAATAGCCAATAGCCAATAGCCATGGGCTTCCTATGGGACCCCGCACAAAGTGGAGCCAACCCGCGTAACCTCCCCCCATGACGACCCCCGAACTCCAGAAGATCCTCGACAGCGCCGCCCGTGCTGGGATGCAGGTCGATGCCGCCGAGGCCGAGAAGTGGTTGCAGGCGGTGGACACCGTCGGCAAAGAGGAGATAACACTCGATCATCGCACCGGGGTGTTCGGCCACCGGGTGGCGATGCTCGACTTCAGCCCGGATGATCTCGCCCACTTCCGTGCGGTCGGTGCTCTGGTAGAGATCCCCGATGAACCGGGTGTGGTCGAGACCGCGCTGTCGCTCTCCGGTTCTGCTGCCCAATCGAAGATCCAGACCCACCCCGGCGACGCCGACTTCTTCGAGCGGGTCAACATCATCGCCCCGACTCGCGAGGATGCCTGCAAGATCATCGCCCGCGTGCTGCGATCGAAGGCGATGGCCAAACTCGACGGCCCCACCTACCGCTTCATCGAAGCCAAGTTCGGTCAGTTCCCCGCCGACATCGTGCTCGGAGGCAACACGACCAAGGCAGGCAGCCCGATCGCCTGGAGCGCCGATCAGGTCGTGGCAGGCAAGATCGAAGGGACCGCTCCCGACGGCAAGCCGATGGTGGTCACATGGGATGGCGTCGCCTCCAACCCGGGGTGGTGCAAGCTCGACTGGGTGGTGGCCGACCCGGTGCGCAAAGAGGTGGCCAATGCCTCCAACATGCTCGACGTGACCTGGGAGGCCCCCGACGGGTCGATCACCCCGCTCGACGGATTCCTCGATCCCTACTTTCAGGAGGTGTACCTGGACCAGGCGTCGGTGCCGCTCTTTTCCAAGTTGGCGCAGCAGGTGTCAGCCGATGCCCTCGATGACTACGTCGAGCAGCTCGAGAAGGAGGTGAAGAAGTACCTCGATCGGGGCCATCCCAATTACGGCAAGGCCGCCAAGCGGATGTACAACATCTTCCGGCTCGATGGGCGATATCTCGAGGCGGCGTTCCTGCGTGAGCTGTTCGACGAGCCGGCCACCGTGCTGTACCAGCTGTATGCCCTGGTGCGCACGATCGAAGAAGCGTCCGGGCCGGACTCTGAGATCGAGGTCGCTACGGTGATCGGCCAGGCGGATCAGACCATCATGGAAGTGGTACGGACCCTGGAGGGGGCAGTCGAGGCAGAGCTGGTCGCACAGCTGCTCGAGGTACGCGATGGGATCACGGCTGCCGACGGTGTCGACGAACAGGTGGTGGAGGCAGCGCGCGACCGGTTGCTGAACCTGGTGAACAACTTCTTCTACGAGAAGATGACGTCACTCCCGGAGCTGCGCGACTACATGGCCTCGGTCACGGACGGCTGACAGCTCACAGTCGACAGCTCACAGCGGCTACCGATTCAACAGAATCAGTATCCCGGTGATGATCTCGGCGATGCCGATGATGTCACCGTCGATCGACAGCCACCCCAGGCGCATGACGCCGTAGACGATGATCAGGATGCCCAGCAGGATGGGCCAAAACTTCCCGCGGTACGCCATGAGTGCCTCCTCCAGGTGCGATGGCGGGGGACTCTACGTGAACCCCCCAAGAAAAACACGGGGCGGTCCCAAAGGACCGCCCCGTGACTCGGCTGGAAGCTACTTGTCGATGAGTACGAGAACGCCGGTGACGATGGCACCGATCCCGAGGATGTCGCCCGAGCTGTCGAGCTCGAGCCATCCCATCGCGAACACGCCAAAGAGCACCAACCAGATCCCGAGCAATACCTTCCACAACGGACTGAACTTCATCCGGTTCCTCCCCGGTTCGGTTGAGTTCCACACTACGCGACCGGGCCGAGCCGCGTCGGCTTTCGCAGAGGTCCCCGCGGGCTACCGTGTCCTCGACTGACCTCGAAGGAGTGGCCGGATGAGTCTTGCGAGCACGATCCTGAAGGAGCTGGGCAGCGGCGGGCTGTCCACCATCGCCGGCAACCTGGGTGTGGATAACAAAGGCGCGAAAAGTGCGGTCACAACCGCGGTGGCTGTGCTCACCGGGGCGATGGCGGTGAACGCCTCCAAGCCGGAGGGG
>CAYTTU010000050.1:0-5684 GCA_964440905.1 uncultured Acidimicrobiia bacterium
TTCGCCGTGGACATGGAGTCGGGTGAGGAGTTGTGGTCCTGGCAGACGGGCGGTGCAGTGCGCTCCTCGGTCACCGCCCTGGACGGGATCGTGCTCGTGACCAGCACCGACACCAGGCTCTACGCCATCGGCGGATCCTGAAAGAACCGGGTCCGCAAGCCCCGGCGCACTGACTCGCCGTGGCGCCGGGGGAGGGAATACCCTTCGCTCACCTTTGCGGTTCTGCGCGCTTCAGCGCCAGCCTGAACGACCAGCGGCACCTGGTTAACACAACCTTTACCGGCAGTTCGCTCCGCCCACACACGCCTCCCCGATCCTGGGGACATGAAGTTGGCAACCAGGACGGGACTTGGGTTGGTTTCGTTGGTCGTCGCCGTGGCGGGATGCGGTGAGGGGCAGACCAAAGCCCTTACGGTCGTCACCGAGGCGGTGAGTGTCACCACCATCACCACCGCAACGCCGGTGGCCGTGGAAACCGGCACCCCGACGACAACGACGACCGCGGCAACGGTGACCACCATCACCGTGGCGGCGACGACGACCACCACGACCATGACCGTCCCGGTTCCACCGCCCGATCCGGACGAGGAGTTGGGCGAGTTCGACGAACTCGATGACCTGCTCGACGAACTCGACGATCTCCTCGCCGGACTCTGACCGAAAGGGAACCCGACATGACCAGAACGCGACTCGGGCTGGCGCTTGGCCTGGTGCTGGCGCTCAGCGCCGTACCGGCCATCGCCATCGCCCAGGAAACCAGGACCACCGAGACTACGGTGGTCGATCGCCACCGCCCACTTGCCGAGCTCAAGGAACGGGCGCAGAACCTGATCGACCATCAGCAGGCGGTACTGGATCGCCTCACCACCGCCATCGATCGGAGCCGGTTCATCACCGAGGGGCACGCCGGGCGTCTCCACGGCGACATCTCCGGACTGGACGCCCGACTCGACCAGATCTCACGGGAGGTGGAGGACGCCACGACCCTCGACGAGGTGTGGGCCCTGATCCGTGAGGTGCACGGCCTCCACATCGGAGAGGTGACCGCCCCCAAGACCCACCAGGTGATCGCCTCCGACACCCTGGTGGCCATCGGCGGAAAGCTGGACCGGTTCGCCGAGCGCCTCGACGATCTGCTCACCCGGGCCGAAGAGGCCGGTTACGACGTCGGCGCCGGCTGGGATCTCCTCGAGGAGATGCAGCGGTTGATCGTCGCAGGTGTCGACCTCGCCGACCCAGTGGCCGAGTCGGTGATCGGTCTCGGGGGAGACGACTGGCCGGACCCCGCCCAGGATCTGCTCGCCGCCGGGCGCCGCGACCTGCGCGCCGCCGGAGCCGACCTGCGCCAGGCCTACGGCAAGGGCCGAGACATCGTGGAGATACTGCGGAGCCTCGGCGACGAGGTCTGACCTCCGGAAGAAGCTACAAGCCAGCAGCTAACAGCTCACAGCGGGTCCAAGCCGGATCTCGCTGTAAGCTGTTGGCTTTTTGGCTGCCGTGATATATCGCGTTTGGGACCAATGGCGGTGGAGCGAACTCGTAGGGTGATCGCATTGGTCGGGGACACCGATCGCGCGGTTGAAAAGAGGAGATGCCATGAAGCGAGCGCTGTTGCTGCTCACCGTGATCCTGTTGGTCCTCGGAGTGATCGCCCCTGCCGCGCTGGCGGGTACCGCGGTTCCGGGACACATGCCCCGTTACGACGAGGACGACAACGGATACCCCGACGCCGGCATCTACGTCAACGGGCACTACACGTCCCTGTATGCCTATGACGACAACGGCGACTACTACTGGGATCTGGGCGACGGTCGGATCCAGGGGACGGTCGGCGGAGTCGACGAACTCGACCAGGGCACCTTGACGGTGTGTGACTATGTCGTGAACTACCGGGCCGACTTCAACAACGACCCGTACATGGACCACGGGTGGATCATCAACTCCATCAACTGCTCGGGATACGACGACAACGGGCACTACATGTACCTGATCGTGTCCGACACCGATCCCCGCTACACGGGGAATCCCGACTGGGCGGTCTGGGGCACCTGGGAGTACACGGTTCTGGCCGAGTCCGGAGCCGGGAACCTGGTGCGCCCCTACAACCACTGACACCACCTCCCCACTACGCGAAGCGGCCGGTCCTCCGCCAGGACCGGCCGCTTCGCGTGTAAGCAGATGTCAGATCTCAGATCTCAGATCTCAGATGACGGTCTAGAAGCGCAGCTCATGGCTCATGGCTCACGGCTCTCAGCTGTGACTCTGAGCTGGAACTGGTAACTACTTCGATATCTTCCCCAACACCAGTCCGCCCACCACGATCCCGGCAGCAACCAGCGCCACCCACCACAGCGCCTTGAGCAACCAACCGAGGATGGTGAAGGCGACAAGCACCGCCAGCACGATGATGATGAATTGCATCACACGTTCGCCCATGGGGTAAGCCTATAACTCCACCTGGAGGCCGACTTCGACGGCGCGGGCCGCCGGAATGCCGAAGTAGGAGGCGGCATTCCGGGTGTTGCGCGACATCACCGCAAAGAGCCGCTCCCGCCAGCGCGCCATTCCCGGCCGCCCGGTCACCAGGATCGTGTCGCGCCCGAGGAAGTAGTACGAGTCGAGCGGGTGGTAGCGCAGCTCGGCGGCATCGGCCTCCAGGGCCCGCGGGACATCGGGTTGCTGCTGGTAGCCGACATGCAGGATCGCCTGGGTGATGCCGTGGCCCATGTGGTGCACCTCCAGCGCCTTGCGGGGATGCACCCGGGGCACGTCCTTGACTTCGACGCCGAGGATGACCACCTGCTCGTGGAGCACTCCGTGCAGCCGCAGGTTGGTGATCAGGATTGGCGGCGCCGAGAACGGCCTCCGGTACAGGTAGACCGCGGTCCCCGGGACCCGACGGGGGGGATGAGCCTCCAGGCTGGCGACGAAGGCGCGCAGCGGGATGTCGCCCTCGCGGAGTCGCTCACCGACCAAACGCTTGCCGGTCTTCCAGGTGGTCATCAGCGTGAACACCACCGCCGCCGCCACCAACGGGAACCATCCTCCCGCCGGGATCTTGAAGAGGTTGGCGCCGAGGAAGGCGATGTCGACCACGAGGAACGCGGCCGCCATGACGACCACCACCGGGAGGGGCCACTTCCACCGCTCGCGCGCCACCGCGGCAAACAACACGGTGGTGATCGCCATGGTGGCGGTAACCGCCACCCCGTAGGCGGCGGCGAGGTTCGACGACGAGCGGAACCCGAACACCAGCGCCAGGCAGGCGGTCATCAGCGCCCAGTTGATCGTGGGCACATAGACCTGTCCCCGCGCCAGGTGTGAAGTGTGCTCGACCCGGAGCCGGGGGAGATAGCCGAGCAGCGACGACTGCATCGCCAGCGAGAACGCTCCCGATATGAGCGCCTGCGAGGCGATGATCGCTGCCATCGTCGCCAGCAGGATCAGGGGCACCCGCATCGCTGCCGGTGCCAGCAGGTAGAACGGGCTCTCGACCGCGCTGGGGTCATCGAGCACTAGCGCCCCCTGTCCGAGATAGTTGAGCAACAGTGCCGGCAGCACCATCCCGAACCAGGCGAGGCGGATCGGGCGCCGCCCGAAGTGGCCCATGTCGGCGTAGAGCGCCTCACCACCCGTGACCACCAGAAACACCGACCCGAGCACCAGGAAGCCCTTGAACCCGTTGTCGGCGAAGAAGGAAACTGCGTAGCCGGGTCCGAGGGCGCGCAGCACGTCGGGATGGTCGATCACCGAGAACAGCCCGAGCAGTCCGAGGGTGACGAACCACACCACCATCACCGGGCCAAAGATGCGCCCCACGGCTGCGGTGCCTCGCTGCTGAATGGCGAAGAGACCCACCAGGATCGTGGCGGCGATGATCAGCACGTATGGCTCCAGGGCGGGTGCCGCCACTTCGAGACCCTCCACTGCGGAGAGGACCGATATCGCCGGGGTGATCATCCCGTCTCCGTAGAGCAGGGCGGTGCCGAACAGGCCCACCAGGATCATCACCCGCCGTCGCACCCCCGGGTTGCGGATGGTCAGCAGCGAGGTCAGCACCAGGATTCCGCCCTCACCCTGCTGATCGGCTCGAAGCACGAACAACAGGTACTTGATGGAGATCACGATCACCAGCGACCAGAAGATCAGCGACAACACGCCGAGCAGGGCGGCCTCGCTCACCGGTACGCCGTGGTCGGGGTGAAAGGACTCCCGCAGGGCGTAAAGGGGACTGGTTCCGATGTCGCCGTAGACGATCCCCAACGCCCCCAGCGACAGCAGGGCAAGGTGCTTGCCTCGTGGGTTGGTGGGGTGGTGGGGAGTGGGCGTTCGGTCCTCCGCGGGCCCGGGCAGGCTAACCGGTGGGGTAGGTCGGTGGAACCGCCGGGGCGGTCCCTCTCGTCACACCTCCCACAATCCCGAGTAGAGGTAATGAGGATGAGTCGATCCAGCTTTTCAGCCCGAGCCGCCTTAGTGGTTGCGGCCCTGACCATGGTGGTGGCCGCGGCCTGCGGAGACGACGATGCCGCAGCCGAGCAAGTGAGCGGCGGTGAGCCGCTGGGTGGGGGAGCGGCGGCAGACTGCATGGTGTACGACGAGGCGGTCCTGCTCGGCCAGGAGATCGCCTTCGACGGCACCCTGGTGTCGGCCGAGGAGGCCACTGATACCGCGGTGTTCGAGGTGCACCAGTGGTTCCGTGGCGGAGAAGGCACCACCGTCACCCTCCAGGCTGGTGGCCTGCTCCGCACCGATGCCCAGGCCCTGGTGGGAACCGCCCTGGCGGTCGGCCAGCGCTACCTGATCTCGTCCACCGACGGTGTGGTGTGGGCCTGCGGCTACTCCGTGACCTACGACGCCGAACTGGCGTCCGAATGGGTCGAGCTCTTCGGTGCTTGAGAGCCCTGCCCGGAACCTGGCTCGCCGGGTTAGCGTCTCACGCCTGATGACGGAGAGCCACGGCCAGCGGGTGGAGCGCTTTGAGGCCTTCTACGACGCCGCCTACCCCCGGGTGATGGCCTATGCCCTGCGCCGGGCCCGCACCCGGGAAGACGCCCTCGATGCGGTCGGTGACACCATGCTGGTGGCGTGGCGACGCCTCGACGAGATCCCCGACGACGGCCGGATGGTCCCCTGGTTCTATGGGGTGACTCGGCGGGTGCTCGCCAATCAGTTTCGCTCCGCCGATCGGCGGCGCCGCCTGACCGAGAAGGTGGAGCGTGAGCCGGACGCCGGCACCCCGCAATTCGACGCGGTCCACGAGGCGTTGGACCGCCTCCGGGACGACGACCGGGACCTGCTCACCCTGGTCGCCTGGGAAGACCTCGACAACGACGAGATTGCAGTGGTCGTTGGCATCACTCCCGCCGCGGTGGCGGTGCGGCTTCACCGGGCCCGCGCCCGGCTGGCCCGCCAGCTGTCCCGGGTTGGGATCACGTCGGCAAAGTCTGTGAAATCCGACGAGCGGTCCCGGACACCTGAAGGGGTGTACGGCATCCAACCGGGGCCGGGAGAGGTGAAACGGGAATGACACGCAGAGACTTCGAGGGTGATCCCATCGAAGCCCTCCGTCGGGCCGACCCGCTCCATCCCCTGGAGGTGCCCAAGGACACAACCGGGGCCCATGCCCGGGCCCTATTCCAGGAGGTAACGAGGATGGATCGGAACGAGACGGCGCTGGCGCCGCG
>CAYTTU010000051.1:0-4922 GCA_964440905.1 uncultured Acidimicrobiia bacterium
GCGAACCCCTCACCCACCCTGGACGGTGGTCGCGCGGTCAGGTCGTCTACCCCCAGCTGGGCGGGCTCACGAACGAGCGGGTCTCGGTCATGGTGGTCACCCGCCAGACGGTGGGCTTGGGCTCCGAAGCGGAGTTCACCGTCGTCCGGACCCTGGACATTCGCCTGATCCGGGGAGACGCGGGTTGGGTATTCGATGCGCTCGCATCCGCAGGTGGCGCCTTCGACAGCATCGAGGATCTCGCGCTTGCTGGTGCCGTCGCCGCCAATCCGCGGATCGACATGCCCGACTCGGCTCGACTCGACATCCTTGGAGGTGAGGTCTCGCCCATCCTCCTCGAGGTGATGTCGGATATCGCCGCGATCACGCCGTACCGCGTGACGGTGATGGCCACCGGTCACCCGTACCACGTCTTCGAGACAGGTCGCGTCAGTCACCACACGTTGGGGCGGGCGATCGACATCAACCGTGTGGGTGAGCGACACGTGATCGACGACCGGGGCACGGACTCGGCCACCAGGGCCCTCGTGCAGTGGTTGTGGGAGAACCCGATGGTGATCCAGGTCGGAGCCCCATGGGACGTCGATGGAACGGGGCGCTCATTCGCCAACACCGTCCACCAGGACCACATCCACGTCGCCGTCATCGGCAGGAACGACCCGACCTGGGTCCCGGCGATCGGGGACCTGGTCTGGGAGGACCGCGATGCCGATGGTGTCCAGGACCCAGGCGAGGAGGGCTTGGGTGGTGTCACCGTGCGTCTCTTCGACGACTCCGGCACCGAGCTTGCCTCCACCGTCACCGACGCCGACGGCGGGTATTCATTCTTGAACCTGCGCTACGGGGAGTATCACGTCGAGGTCGACCTCCCCGCCGGTTTCGTTGTGTCGCCGCGGAATCAGGGCTCCAACGATTCGGTGGACTCCGACATCGACGGCAATGGCGTCATGGCGTCGACCACCCTCGACCCGCGCGAGTACGACCCACGGTGGGATGCCGGCCTCTACCGGCGGGCGTCGATCGGGGACCTGGTCTGGGAGGATCTCGATGCCGATGGTGTGCAGGATCCAGGGGAGCCGGGCTTGGGCGGTGTCACCGTGCGTCTCTTTGACGGCGCCGGAACCGAGGTGGCTTCAACCGTGACCAACGGCGCCGGCGGGTATGCCTTCTCGAACCTGACGCCCGGTGCCTACCACGTCGAGGTCGCCATCCCCGCCGGCTACGTGGCGTCGCCGCGGGATGCGGGCGCTGACGCCGCGGACTCCGACATCGACGCCGGAGGAGTCATGGCGTCGACGAACCTCGAGTCGGGGGAGAACGACCAGGGTTGGGATGCCGGACTGTCCCGGCCCGCGTCGATCGGGGGCCTGATCTGGGAGGATCTCGATGCCAATGGCATCCAGGACCCAGGGGAGGTAGGAATCGGGGACGTCACCGTGCGCCTGCTCAATGGGGCTGGCATCGAGGTGCGCTCCACTGTGACCGATGGTGCCGGCGAGTACGTTTTCACCGGGCTCACGCCCGGTTCCTATCACGTCGAGGTCGACATCCCCGACGATCGGGTAGCGTCGCCGCAAGATCAGGGCGCCGACGACGCCATGGACTCTGACATCGACGCCGATGGCGTCATGGCGTCAACCACTCTCGACCCGGGCGAAGACGACCGGCAGTGGGATGCGGGCCTTCATCTCTGATCGACGATCATGACCGGTGGGTCGATCGTGCTCCAAGACCAGTAGCCGAGCGACAAATGTGTTCGGTGGTGGCAGCCGTCCCATGGGTGAGCGTTCCGATCCCCCTACCGAGCAGCCAACCAGCGATGACATCGGCGGGGTAGTGGACTCCGGTGTAGACCCGCGAGAATCCGACTGCGGCAGCGAGGGTATTGAGGGGGAGTCGGAGACCCGGATACGCCGTGCCCACGACGTGAGTAAAGGCGGCGGCGGATGCGGTGTGGCCGGAGGGCATCGAGGACGACTTCGGTGTCGGTAGTCGTCGCGGCTCGAGCACTTGATCGGTCGGCCGCGGTCTCCCGAAGAATCGCTTGGCCACCAGGTTGGCCAGAAGCGAGGTGATGGCGACAGCCGTAAGACTCTCGACTGCGGTCCTGCGGCCCTTCTTGCCTCCGGCGAGCGACAGCGCGGCGGCCATTGCGATCCAGATCTTGGAGTGTGATGCCGCTTGCGACAGCGCGGGCATCAGGCGGTCCATCGCAGGCGACTCCCATCCCGCTACCCGCGCGAACACCTTCTCGTCGACCTCGTGCAGCCGTCGGAGCAGAGGTGATCGGGAGGTCACCTCATCGAGGCTCGGTGGGATGGACAAGCCGCTCAGATGGACGATGGCGCGCTCGTTGAGTCGCTCGACCGACTCCTTGAGGCTCCTCGATTGGGTCTGTCGTGGGACACGCACCCGGAGCGACTTCGGCGCGATCTCCACCTCGATCGGGGTCTGGAAGGTTCTCAACTCGCCGTCGACGCCTGCCTGGATCTCGGCGTGGACGGAGTGAACGGTGAGCCTCCTGGTCTCCGTTCGGGTGAACGCCGTGGGTCCGCGCTTCAGCCGCCGGTCGGCCAGGATGATCCCCAGGTGGCCGGCGTCGAGAGCGCGGCGTCTGGCGAAATCCGGCGGGCCGACGAACAGGTAGGGGTTGTTCGAGGCAAGCAGCATCTCGATGTCTGTGACGACGCGGCCACCGGGCAGGGTCACAGTGATCAGGTCTTCGAGGTGACGGACTGTGTCGGCCGCGGCATCGACCATGCTTCGGGCCCTGTGGCTGCGGTACTCGGGGTCGGCGATGGCTCGGGGGTAGGGGCCGAACGAAACGTTGTTGAGGAACACCTGCCCAGCCACGATGCCGACGTCGATCGACTTCTCAGAGCCGTCGAGGGCGGCGTCGAGAGCGCGCAACGGATCGCTGCGGTCCAAGCCGAGATCCATCGCGAAGTGGTTGCGAGTTCCCACCGGCACGCACGAAAAGGTGACGTCCCGGGCCATCGCAACCCCAGCAATGATCGCTAGGGAACCGTCACCACCAGCCATCATGAGGTGGTCACACCCTCGGTCCACCATTTCGGCTGCAAGGGTGGCGAGGTCATCGCCGGGCTGCAGGGTCACCGTCTCCAGGCCGAGCCGTTGCGCAGTGTGGACGAGATCGATGGCGGCGGCGCGGCCGCTGCCGCTGTTCGGGTTCACGATCAGTACCGAATGGGTTGGCACCGTGCTCCTCGTCGGTTCCTCGGCCGAGCGATGAAGACGAGAATCACTCATGCACCGATCGTGATTGGATTCTTCATCACGGATCGGGAACATGGGTGACCTCGCCTTCGATCGTGGCGTTTACGCGGCTCGGGCTACTTGGTCGAGCCGGTCGGAATGGCGTCGGCGACGCCTCTCATCGTGAAGAAGGCGGTGATGTCGAGCACTCCTCGCATCATCGCCCAGATGCCGGCGAACACGAGCAATGCCGCCGCCTGGGTGATCAGGAACTGACCGGAAAGCCAGAATCCCTGTCCCATCGTCAGAATCCCGGCCAGCAGACTGAGCCACCAGAGGTCGTAGAAGTCGCGAGCGAGAAACGCCTCGACGATCCACATGACTCCGATGAGCACCATCATGAAGCCGAGGATGTTGGCGATGGCAAGGAACGTCCTCGTCGGATAGAAGACCGCGACCATGCCTCCCACCAAGTGGAAGCCACCGTACAGATACGACAGCCATTTCGGCCGACCCATCATCGAACCGAGGAAGAAGTACTCGACCCCGGCGTAGATGAGCATGACACCGGTGATGGCGCCGACGGTCGCGGCCGATGCCTCGTCGAACTGGAGGATGATCACGGAGATCATGATCCACAGAACTCCGGCAAGGAGCCAAAGCCATGACAACCGATTGGTTTCGGATCTCAACTGCTGACCGAGGGTGGTTGGTGTATTCATTGTTTATTGTGTCCTTTCGTAAAGTCGGGTTCGATGAGAACCCGTGCGCCCGGCGCCCACTGTGCCAAGCACGATGGGCGCCGGGTCGGGGGTACCGTTCTCAGGCTGCCGCGAGCTTGATCGCCAGGGCCCGCGCCGCGATGGACTCCATCACGGCCGCGTCGGCCTCCGCCACTGCGAGCAGTGCGAATTCGACTGCGTCGTAGGCGTAGTCCTCTGCCAGGTCCGCGCTGAGCTCAATGTCCTTCAACTCGAGGGTCCGAACGCCCTTGTCCACCTCGGACCGCACCTTGTCCCTCGTGCCCTTCAACGAGTCCTTGAGACCCAGCCATGCGGCCTTGGTGTCCGCAGACACCGTCGCCACCTGCTCGGTGAAGGCCTGCTGTTGCGCCTTGAGGTGGATCTGAGCCTCCGCCACCTTGGCGTCGCGCTTTTCGGCAGCTTCCTGACGGGCCGTCTCGGCCCGCCCTTCGATCGCTGCGGCCCGCTCGGCGAGGAGCCTCAGTTGCTCTGACATCTTCTTGGCCATCTTCCTTTTCCTTCCTCTCGTGCCGGCGGTCGAGCCGGCTTGTTCTGGGATCCTCGGTCCTTGTCGAACCCTCAATCGGGGCCCTGGGACTTTGATCACACTATCTACACGATTGATGCTATCATCAGGACTACGGATGTGTCAATCAGTTTCTTTGATGTGATCCGGCCGGGCCGCTATCACTGAGGCTCGATACCGGAAGGCGATCGACGGAAGTCGGAACGACGAGGCCGTCGAGATGAAGCGAACGAGAATCAGAACCGAAACGAGCAGGAGTGACTCATGGTGACCCGGCAGAGGTTGATCGAGGCGAGCATCGACGTGTTCTCCCGGCAGGGGTTCGACGGGACGTCACTGTCGTCGATTGCTGAGGAGGCAGGTGTCACCCAGCCGACGTTGAACTACCACTTCGGCACGAAGGACCAGCTGTACCGGGACGTCATCAGCTATTGCGG
>CAYTTU010000052.1:0-6808 GCA_964440905.1 uncultured Acidimicrobiia bacterium
CCTGCGCAACCTGCTGTCCCCTGGCGTCGCTGCCGCCGCAGGCTTCGAATACCACCCGATCGGTCGCCGCTCCGGCTGAGCCGGTCACATTCCCGCGGTCTCGACTGCTCCGGCCACGGTCGGGCTGATGACGGCCTCGCCGCCGACCAGCGTCACCTGATAGGTGCCGAGCCGCAGGATCTCGGCGCGTACCGTCCCCGGCAGCGACGACTGGGAGACGAGGAGCAGAGGAATGCCCCGGGTGGCTGCAGCGGCGCCACCGGCCAGGCCGTCGGGGTAGCCGCTGCCGGTGACGATGAATATTGCCTCCGCTCCTTCGGGGAAGACCGCGGCACTGAGCATCGCCGCGGTCTGGTAGCGATCCGAGCCGGCGATCCGCTGGGTCGGGGCGAGTCCCTGCAATTCGGCGAACACCGCGTTGGAGATCACGGTGCTGCCTCCGAGCACCAGGATGCGCTCCGGGTCGAGGCGCTCGATCTCGGCGCGCACCGTCGCGGGGAGGTGACCCGTTTCGGTGAGCAGCAGCGGTCCGTTCAGGGCGGCGGCGGCGGGTCCGCCGGTGAGAGCATCGGCATAGCCCAGCCCGGTGGCGATCACCACCGTATCGGCGGAGCCGTCGGTCGGGAAACCGAAACGGCTGATCTCGACCGCCGTCTGGTAGCGATTGGCCCCGGCGACCCGTAACACCTCGCCGGCGTACCCGCCCAGCTGGCTCTCGACTGCCGCCGACACCACGGCGGTACCGCCGAGGATGACGATGGTTTCCGGCTCGAGACGCGCCAGCTCCGCGGCGGTGGCGTCGGGCAGAGAGTCCCGGGTGACCAGTAGCAGGGGAGCGCCGAGGCGACCGGCCACGGCCGAGCCGGTCAGGGCGTCGGGGAAGTCATGGCCAACGGCGACGAACACGGTGTCGACCGGATCGGGGTGCATCGCCGCCGAGACGGCAGCGGCGGTGTCGTAGCGGGTGAACCCGGCGATGCGGTTCACCTGATGGGTGCGGATTCGGTACCACACTCCGGGGTGATGGGTGGAGGCGCCGCCGCGGCGCATCTCGGTGGAGCCATCCGCGGCAACCAGGAACAGGTCGGTGTGACCGTCCCCGTCGAGATCTCCGGAGGCCACCTGCCTTCCGGTCGGGTCGATTCCGGTGGCGACCGTCGTCGACGACCCGTAGCCGCCGGCCCCATCCCAGATGCGCAACGTGCCGTCGCCGCCGAGGGCGTAGAGGTCGGGCACCCCGTCCAGCGCGCCCAAGAACCGATCACCCAGCACCAGGTGCTCGGTGCCGTCGAGATCGATCTCGACGTTGATCAGCGTGGTGGTGAACCCATCGCCGTCCCACACCTCCAGAGTTGTGGGGTCTCCCGGGCGAACCACGAACAGGTCGGTGATCCCGTCACGGTCGTAATCGTCCAGGGCGTACCAGGCATCCGCTTGATGGGGCACTGCGGTGAGGATGTTGCTCGCCGTCAGGTTGCTGCCACCGGTATGGGCATGGATCTCGAGGTCGATCATGTCGAGCGGTCCGGCGAGCAGGTACACCAGGTCGGGCCGGCCGTCGCCGGTGACGTCTCCCATGATCGCCGGGGCGCCGGGATCTATCGGCGCGCTGCTCGTCGTGCCCCAACCCTCATCCCAGTGGAAGTCGTTGCGCGCCGGAGCCGCGGTCAGTGCCACCTTGCCGGCGGCGGCCGGGGACACCGCCACCACGTCTGGAGCGCCGTCGCGGTCGATGTCGATCACGAACAACCTTCGGCCTGGGTCGGCCGGTCCGAGGCGCACATCGAGCGGCACGGTTGCAGTGAACCCCGCCGCCGCCACCAGGGGCGGTTGGGGCGGCGGCATCACGTATCCCGGTGTGTGCAGCGGCCCCCGCCAGGAGAAGTGCATGGTGTCCTTGATCGATCCCCAGTCGCCTCCCCAGCACCAGCCGTTGTTGCGCCATATGTCGACGAACCACGTCGGCATGTCGGTGATTAGAACGTTGTCCGCCCGGTACGGGTTGGTGAGGGAGTTGATGTCGATCGCGGCACCCACGGCGTGGAAGGAGAACGCCCGGGTGGGGGGAATGGTGAAGCGGGCCCACGAGAACGTCTCCCCGGTGCGGACGGTGTAGGTGGTGCCCGCAGCGGCGAGGTCATCGAGCACCGGCTGCAGCGCCGGCATCACCCGCTCATGAACCCAGAATGTCTTGGTGGGCCCGCTGGTGGTGGGGAAGGTGAAGGCGACTCGCTGCGCCCAGGCCTGACCCACGGTGCGACCGTAGAAGTCGGCCCACGGTCCGTAGATGGGCTCATGCAACTCGAGCAGCCCCGGGGCATCGGCGAGCGGCCCGCGGATTCCGGACAACGCATCGCAGCCTGCGGACTCGTTGAACGAGGGCACACCGTCGGGGAGCGGCTCGTGGGCGGTGGCAGCAGCCACGGGCACTATGAACGCCAGAAGCATCACCGCACCGACCCGGCCGAGCGGCCGTATCGGATTCATGGCTATCAAGACCGTAGTCGCCCCTGGTTCTATCGCAGCGCATTGCCGCCAGGGTGCTTCGTACACTCGGCGTCAAGCTCCATCGGAACGCGGAGAGATCGATGCTCGTGGAATTCAACGAGAGCGGTACTGAAGTCGAACTCTCCGACGCCCTGGCCGGTCTGGCGGTCGGATCCGCCACCGACATGATGGATGACCATGAATTGCTCCATCTCGTCGCGGGCCTCGTGGTCGCCGGCGTGGGTCCCGACGAGCTCGTGGTGGAGATCGGGGCCTACACCGGGGCCACCACGGTGATGCTCCACCGGGCGCTGGAGCTTCTCGGCAACACCACCGCGCCGATCCTGAGCATCGATCCCTTCGAGGGAGCCCGCAACGAGTGGGGCAATCCGCGGGGCTCCTACCGGCGTTACCGGCGGCGGATCGCCGCCGCCGGTGCCCGGCATCGCTGCCTTGCGCTGACCGCGTTCTCGCAGAACGCCCACGGCGTGGTCTCGGATCGGGTGGCCCTCCTCGTCGTCGACGGCGACCATCGCTACGACGCGGTGCGCACCGATCTTGGGTTGTACGCCCCGAAGGTGCGTCCCGGAGGAGTCGTGTTCGTCGACGACTACTCACCCGGGGCCTACCCGGAAGTGGTGCGCGCCGTGGACGAGTTCCTCGCCGCCGATGGGGGATTCGCCGTGCTGCACCGCTCCTGGTTCGCCCTGCTGCAGCGACGCACTCCCTAGTTCACAGGCCACCCACCGGCGGGTCGGGGTACCCTCCACCCATGGACGCCGCCAACTTCCAGCGCCGCGGATATGCCGGGCCGGTGCGGGTGATGGCACCCGCGGAGGCAGCGGCGGTGGTGGCACTGCTCTCCAGTCCCACACCGGCACCGCTCGATTGGGCGAAGGGGATGGCGCCGACCCGCCGACTGCTGTACGACCTGGCGATCCGCCCCGTGATCATCGACCCGGTGCGAGAGGTTCTCGGCGCCGACGTCGTGCTCTGGGGGGCCAGCGTCGTGACCGCTCCACCCGGGCATGTCCACGGGCACCACGTGGACATCGAGACCGCCGACCCCGCGGCCCGCAGCGTCGCCGTCTGGATCGGCCTGGAGAACACCGGACCGCACAGCGGGTTGCGACTCGTCGCCGGATCACATCGCTACGGACTTCCGGTGCAGCGAGCCGCCTACGAGCACGGACGGCCGCGTAGGAACTACACCGAGGCCGAGGTTCTCGACTGGGCGGGGGACCATGACCCTGCAGTGGAACTCGTCATCCCGGCCGTGGGCGACGGTGAGGCGTTGTGGTTCGATGGTCACCTGTGGCATGGGTCGCACAACACCACCAACCTGACTCGACGCGCCCTGCTGCTGCAGTACGCCTCCGCCGCCACCCCGATCCGGATTCTCGATCTGTCTCACCTCGATTGGCCCTTCCGGCTCCTCGAGGCACCTCGGCCGCCCTGTCTCGTGGTGAGTGGGGACGCGTCGGACGCAGTGAACCGGCTCGTTCCGCCGCCTCCGCCCGAGGGCGCCGCCGGTGCGGTGCTGTCGGAGTGGGTGGCCACATTCGAGTTGCCCCTGGCGGGGGATGCCGTCACCGGATTCCGGCCGCACCACCAGTTTCGCGGGGCCACCTCGAATCTCACCCTGCTCAGCTGTCACGTGTCGCGCCTCGAGGCCGGGGTGTCGCCGCATCCGCCCCATACCCACGAGGAGGAAGAGATCCTGGTGGCGCTGACCGGCTCCCCCCAGATCACCTACGACGATGCTGCGGGAAGGCACGTTCGCCGACTCGCCCCAGGCGACTTCGCCTACTACCCGACGGGGCGGGCTCACACTCTCGAGGCTGTCGGTGAATCTCCCGCGGAGTACCTGATGTTCAAGTGGAGTGGGCCGCGTTGCGACGGGGACACTCTCGACGCCGCGGTGTGGTCGATGATGACTGAACTCCCTGCCGACTCGGGCGGACTTCGCGCCACCACCACACTGGAAGGCCACACCTCCTACTTGCATCGCCTCCACGGCCACCTCAGCGTTCTTGGTCCCGGAGCCGGGTACGACGCCCACTACGACTTCCACGACGTGGCGATCGTGCTCCTGGAGGGAACGGTGGTCAGCCTGGGAACCAAGATCGCGGCACCGGCGGTTCTGTTCACCTCGGGTGGCCATCCCCACGGGATGCACAACCCGGGGCCGACGGCGGCGCGCTATCTCGTCTTCGAGTTCCACGGCAACGCCCCCGATCCGGTTGCGGTGCTCGCCGCACCCCCATCGGCCGCGATCGTGGCGAGTCCGACGGTGCCGGTGGGGCGGCGAATCAGAGTGACGGTGTGGAATTGGGGAGGGAGGATCACCGATCGCTTCCCGCGGATCAAGCAGGCGCTGCGCCGGACTCTGGGTCCGCTCTCGCCCTGGCGTTGACTCAGTCCTTCTTGCGCTTGCTGGGCTGCACCCGGGGGGGTTCTCCCGGCATCTTCTTGTAGTGCGGCGGCCAGGGGGCGTCCCCGAGGCCGTTCGCCTCGTCGACGGCCACCATCTCGAGCAGCGGGGTGAGATCGCCCGGGTTGTCGTCGATGCCGGCGGTCAGATCTCCCACGGCGCGCCAGCGTTCGGCGAAACCCGGAAGCGTCATCGCCGCAGGCTGGATGTCGTCGAGCTCCTCCCACCGGAACGGAGTGGACACCATGCCGGTCTGACGCACCGAGTAGGCGGAGGCGATCGTTTTGTCGCGGGCATTCTGGTTGAAGTCGATGAACACGCCGGAACGCTCCTCCTTCCACCACGCAGTGGTGGCCACGCCGGTACGGCGCTCCAGTTCCCGTGCCAGCGCCAGTCCGGCACGGCGCACCTCGAAGTAGTCCCAGCGCGCCACGAGGCGCACGTAGATGTGGATGCCGCGTGATCCCGAGGTCTTGGGCCAGCCGGTGAGTCCCTTCTCGACAAGGAGATCCCTGGTGGCCCCGGCAACCTGGCGGCAGTGGTCGAAGGTGAATCCTTCGGTGGGGTCGAGGTCGACGCGCAGCTCGTCGGGATGATCGAGGTCCTCGATCCGGGCATTCCACGGATTGAGGTCGAGCACCCCGAGCTGCACCTGCTCGATGATGTCGGCGGCGTCCTCGACGTAGGGCATGTTGCCCGGACGCGCCGAGGGGAACTCCACTCCGTGGGTGTGGCTCATCGTCCCCGGGGCTCGCTTGGTGAAGAAGAAGTCCTCGGTGACCCCTGTGGGCCAGCGCTTCAGCGAGGTGGGGCGGTGCCACACGCCGCGCACCGCTCCGGGGGCGCACAACAGGTAATGCTCGGCGATGTCGCGCTTGGTCCAACCCTGGGCCGGGAACAGCACCTTGTCCGGGCTGGACAGCCTTACCGGTCGGCCCGCCGCCTCGATGGTCATCTCGCTCACGACGCCAGGGCTCCTTGCCACTGCTCGAGGCGGTCGAACGACTCGACGATCACGTCTGCCATCAAGTCCCGCTTGGTGAACAGCAGGCTCGCATGGCCGGCCTTCACCCACCGCATCTTCGAGCCTACCCAGTGCCGATGGATCGCCTGGATGGCCGAGGTGGGAACGAATCCGTCGCGCGTGCCGGCCAGCAGGACCGCACTGGAGGCGTGCGGGGGCGGACGGTGGTCGAGCAGCGACCCGGCATGGAGCACGCTGGAGATCCGATCGACCACCTCCGGGGTCTCGCCGCCCAGTGCCTCCCAGGCGATGGTGCGGCGCAGCAGACCGCTCATGAACGGGGGGCCGGCGGAGTACGACGCCGCGATGGCGCTCATCGCCACCGGAAAGTCCACCAGGGTGCCGACGAAGCCGGCAATGTTGCCGCCCATGCTGTAGCCGGACACTCCGACGGTGTACCCCGAGTGGTACAGATGGGCGGCGAGGGCGCGCCCTTCGAGTACCCCGCCGCGGCCCATAAGGCAGAAGTCACTCACCAGGGGGATCGGTGATTCGAGGTGCCGGCTGCGGCGGCGGTCCCCGTAGAAGGGATGTTGCGGTATCACCGTTGCCACGCCGCGAACGAGCAGGTCGCGGGCGAGTCGGGCCCGGGTCCGATAGTCCTCGTCGTTCCACGATGCGTGCAGGATCACGACGCGCTCCGGTTCGTCTCGGGTGGTGAACCAGCGCGCTCGCACCGAACGCACCGTTTCGGGAAGCAGGTCGAACGGGCTGCGGAACTCCAGATCGCGCAGCACGACTTCGCCGGCGCGGCGGGCGGGACGGGTCCGTACCTCGATCTCGGCAATCGGCGGGACCGTGCGGGCGTTCTCCAGGTACCACTGCACGACCGCCGGATCGCCCCATCCGAGATTGAAGGGTCG
>CAYTTU010000053.1:0-6049 GCA_964440905.1 uncultured Acidimicrobiia bacterium
GGAATCTGACTCTCAACTTTGAACTCTCAACTCTCAACTTCAAGCAACAATGACCTGATGACCGGCTCCGTGGCTCCCTTGCGTCCCAGCCTCAGGGCCCACGCTCCTGGGCTGGCCGTGGAGCGGACGCTGTGGGACGACGGCGTGGCATCGGTGGCCGGGATGGACGAGGTGGGTCGGGGCGCCTGGGCGGGGCCGTTGACCGTCGGGGTGGCGGTGCTACCCCGCGATCGGCGGGTGTACAAGGTGCGGGACTCCAAGCTCCTCACCGGCGGCGAACGCGAGGCCCTGTTCGACCGCATCGCCGAATGGTGCCTGGCCTGGGCGGTGGGGCACGCCTCACCTGCCGAGTGCGACGAACTGGGGATGTCCGACGCCCAGCGCCTGGCGGCGCGCCGCGCCCTCGAAGCCCTGGGTAGCGAGGTCGATGCCGTCATCGTGGACGGCCCCTGGAACTTCGTCGGCCACCGGCGCACCCTGACCGTGGTAGGAGGCGACCGCACCTCCCTCTCGGTGGCGGCGGCGTCGATCCTCGCCAAGGTGACCCGGGACCGGATGATGCGCGCGGCTTCCGTCGACTACCCGAACTGGTGGTTCGAGGAGAACAAGGGATATCCCGGCCCAAGGCACCGTGCGGCGCTGCAGTGGTTTGGTCCGAGCGCCATTCACCGCCGTTCCTGGGTGTTCATGGATGGGATCGGGTGGCCCGGGGTGCGGCGGCTGGAGCGCCCCGACCCGCAGGGGAGGCTCTTCGCCGAAGATTGACCGGTTCCGGGCACCCCTTATACTGCTGGCACAACCGAATCGAAGCGGAAGCGCTGCTTCCCACCCGGCCGCCTCAGGCGAGCCGAGGTCGAGAGACGTCAGACGACGGCAGCGCATGCCGTCGTTTTGTTCGTCCGGGGAGCACCCGGAGAGCCGACATGGGAGGTCGAGCGAACATCGCACAAGAACTGAGGGTCAACGACAAGATTCGCGCCCGCGAGGTGCGGGTGGTGGCCCCGGACGGGAGCCAGGTGGGTGTCCTCAAGGTGGAGGAGGCCCAGTACCTCGCCAGCCAGCTGGGGCTCGATCTGGTCGAGGTGGCCCCGGATGCCAAACCGCCGGTGTGCCGGATGATGGACTACGGCAAGTACAAGTACGAGCTGTCGGTCCGCCAGCGGGAGGCCCGCAAGAGGCAGACCCGTACTGTCGTCAAGGAAGTGAAGTTCCGCCCCAAGACCGACGACAACGACTACGACTGGAAGAAGCGCCGCGTGGTCGAGTTCCTCGGCGAGGGGGACAAGGTCAAGATCACGATGATGTTCCGGGGCCGGGAGCTGAGCCATCCGGAGCTCGGGGCCAAGATCCTGCAGCGGCTCGCCACCGAGGTGGCCGACTGGGGGATCATCGAGCAGAACGCTCGGCTCGAGGGCCGCAACATGACGATGCAGCTGACCCCGGTCAAGCGGCGCAAGGAGTCTGCCGAGTCCCATGCAGCGGGCACAGCAGAGCCCGACGGAGCTGCACCGGGCCCCGAAGAATCGATCGAGGAGTAGCGAGATGCCGAAGCAGAAGACGAGACGATCCGCCGCCAAGCGGTTCACCGTTACCGGGACCGGGAAGCTCCGCCGTCGGCAGGCGTGGCGCGCCCACCTGGTGGTGGGCAAGAAGTCGGGCCAGCGCATGCGCCGACTCAAGGGCGATGCCCCGGTTTCGGCTGCCGACACCGAGCGCGTTTCCCGGATGCTGGGTCGTTAGGAGGAGCCATGGCACGAATCAAGCGTTCGGTACACGCCCAGAAGAAGCGCCGCAAGATCCTCGAGCGCGCCAGCGGCTACAAGGGAGCGCGCTCCCGCAGGCTGCGCACCGCCAACGAGCAGGTGATGAACGCCATGCAGGACGCCTATCGCGACCGCAGGGCGCGCAAGGGCGAGTTCCGCAAGATCTGGATCACCCGCATCAATGCCGCGGCGCGCCAGCACGGCACCACCTACTCGCGCCTCATGGCCGATCTCAAGGCGGCCGAGGTGGAGATCGATCGCAAAATGCTCGCCGAGATGGCCGTGGCCGATCCGGTGGCGTTCGGCACCCTGGTGAAGTCGACCTCGGGGGCCTCCAACGCCTGAGCCGGTCGCCGCGCCTCACGCCGCGGTGACCGCGGCGATGCGGTTGCACCGGCGCCGCGGGCGCACCGAATCCGGCGAGGCTCTTCTCGAGGGCCCTCACCTGGTCGGAGCCGCGGTGGCCGGCGGGGTCGCGGTGCGGCGCGTGTTCGCCCTGGCCGGTGACGAACCGGGTCGCCGCCTGGCGGCCGATTGCCGAGCCGAGCTGCTCCTGGTGGATGAGCGGACCCTGGGGCGTCTCTCGACCACGGAGACCCCGCAGAGCCCGGTGGCGGTGGTCGTCATCCCGGCGGGCACCGTCGCCCCCGGGGGTCGGGTCGTGGTCGCCTGGGGGGTCTCCGATCCGGGCAATTGCGGCACCCTGATACGCCTCGGAGCCGCCTTCGGGTACGGGTACCTGGCGGGGCCGGGTTCGGCCGACACGTGGTCCCCCAAGGTGCTGCGGGCTGCCACCGGCGCCCACTTCGCCACCCCGGTGGGCATCGTGTCTCGCCTCGAGGAGTTGCGCGCCGGCGGCCGGGTGCTGCTTGCCACGGTGGCGCGGGGCGGCAGCATCCCGGGACCGTTGCCGGTCGACGCCGCGGTTCTAGTGGGCAGCGAGGCCCACGGGCTTCCCGACGACGTTGTCGCCGAGTGCGACCGGGTCATCACCATTCCCACCACCGGAGCCGTGGAGAGCCTCAACGCCGCCACCGCGGCGGCGATCGTGCTCCATGCGGGAGCCATGACCCCCGGCACTAACCTTTCCCGCCCGTGATCTCAGCAGCCGATCTCCACGCCCTTGCCGACGCTCTGGCCCCCCGTCTGGCGGCCGCAGTGGCAGTCGACGAGTTGGCCGCACTGGAGGCGGAGGCGCTGGGACCCGATGGACCGGTGAGTCTGGCCCGGCGCAGCCTGCGCGACGCCCCGGATGCGGTCCGGCGCGAACTGGGCAAGGCGGTCAACGAGGTCACCGCCCGAATCACTGCGGTGACCGCAGAACGGCGGAGCCGGCTAGTCGCCGAGACCGGACTGGTACGGCTCGAGTCCGAATGGCTCGACATGACGGTGCCGGGACGCTCCCCGGGACGGGGCCGGGCCCACCTGATATCGACCGTGTGGGACGAGATCGTGGACATCTTCGTGGCGCTGGGCTACACGGTGGCGACTGGTCCGGAGGTGGAGACGGCCCACTACAACTTCGACGCCCTCAACACCCCGGCGACCCACCCCTCTCGCCTGGAGAGCGACACGCTCTACGTGGAGCACGGTCCCGATCCGGAGGGGGTGCTGCTGCGCACCCACACCTCGCCGGTGCAGGCGAGGTACATGGAAGCTCATGAGCCCCCCGTCTACATCGTGGTGCCGGGACGGGTGTATCGGCGCGATGCGATCGATGCCACCCATACTCCGGTGTTCCATCAGCTCGAGGGTCTGGCGGTGGATGAGGGGATCACCTTCGGCGACCTCAAAGGGACCCTGGGACATTTCGCCCGGGCATTCTTTGGCGAGCGGCGTCGGGTTCGGTTCTTGCCGCACTTCTTTCCCTTCACCGAGCCCTCGGCCGAGTTGCACGTCGATTGCTTCGCCTGTGACGGGTCGGGCTGCCGGGTCTGCAAGTTCTCGGGCTGGATCGAGCTGCTCGGCTGCGGCGTGGTGGATCCCAACGTGCTCCAGATGGCCGGTTACGACCCGGCGACCCTCTCCGGGTTCGCCTTCGGCATGGGCATCGACCGGCTGGCCATGATCCGCTACGGGATCCCGGAGCTGCGGATGTTCTTCGATCCCGATCTGCGCATCCTGGAGCAGTACGCGTGAAGGCCTCCCTGCGTTGGATCGGCGAATTCGTCGAGCTGCCCACCGAGGACCCCACCGTCCTGGCCGCAGCGTTCGATGGCCTCGGCTTCGAGGTGGAGAGCGTGGCCGAGATAGGTGCCGACTTTCGCGGGGTGATCGTCGCCAGGGTGACCGCGATCCGGCCCCACCCCGCCGCCGACAAGGTACGCCTCGTCACGATCGACACCGGCGGCGCCCCTCTGGAGGTGGTGTGCGGTGCGTGGAACTTCGAGGTCGGGGCAACCGTCGCCTACGCCACGGTGGGTTCGCGCCTGGCCGGTGGCCTCGATGTCGGCGAGCGCGACATCCGGGGAGTGCGCTCCCCGGGGATGATCTGCTCCGAACGCGAGTTGGGCATCGGCGACGAGGGTGGTGGGATCCTGCTGCTCGACGACGCCGCGACTCCGGGGACGGACTTCGCCGGACTGCTCGATCTCCCCGACGTGATCTTCGACGTCGCCATCACCCCCAACCGCCCCGATGCGATGTCGATTCACGGCCTGGCGCGGGAGCTCGGGGCCTTCTTCGGGGTCGAGGTCCTGCCGATCGATGGCTCGGTGCCGGCGGGAACCGGCTCCACGGCGGCTCGGGTCGTCATCGAGGACCCCGCGGCCTGTCCCCGCTTCACCGCTCGTGAGATCGCCGGGGTGACCATCGGACCGTCGCCGTTGTGGATGCGCCTGCGGCTGCGTGGTGCCGGGGTGCGGCCGATCAGCAACGTCGTCGACGTGACCAACTACGTCATGCTGGAGACCGGGCAGCCGCTCCACGCGTTCGACCTGGACCGGATCCCGGCGGAGACGATCCTCGTACGGCTTGCCACGCCGGGGGAGCCGCTCACCACCCTCGACGGAGTAGAACGCCGGCTCGACCCGGCCGACCTGGTGATCGCATCACCCGGAGGTGTCTTGGGTCTCGCCGGGATCATGGGGGGTGGAGACTCCGAGGTGGGGGCCACCACCCGACGGGTGCTGCTCGAGGTGGCCCACTTCGATCCGGCCACGGTGCTGCTCGCCGGCAAGCGCCATGGGCTGCGCACCGAGGCAGTGGCCCGGTTCGAGCGCGGGGTGGATCCCGAGCTTCCTCCGGTCGCCTCGGCACGGGCCACCGCGCTGCTGGCGCAGCTCGCCGGAGGCGCTCCGGTTGGCGACCTGATCGATGTCCACCCCGGACGCCGCCCTCCGGTGGTGGTGGACCTCGCGGTGTCGGAGGTGGAGCGTCTCCTCGGGGTACGGCTCTTCTCCATGGAAATCGGGAGGCTGCTGGGCCGCCTCGGATTCTCGGTCGAAGGCGAGGATCCGCTTCGGGTCACAGTGCCCACCTGGCGGCCCGACGTGACTCGCCCAGCCGACCTGGTCGAGGAGGTGGCTCGGCTCCACGGCCTCGACAACATCCCTGCCACGCTGCCCCACGGCCTGGGTGCCGGCCTGCCGGCTGGGGAGCGTCGCCGCCGGGCGGTGCGGAGGGCGCTGGTCGGGGCCGGTTACTCGGAGATCTACTCATTCGACTTTCTGGCACCGGGGCAGCTGGAGCGACTCGGTCTGCCCGAGGGCGACCCGCGGCGCCATCCGGTTCGGGTGCGCAACCCGCTCAACGACGAGCAGGCGGTGCTGCGCCCCACGCTGCTCCCCGGGCTCCTGGACGGCCTGCGAGTCAACGTTGCCCGCAACCAGGGCGATGTGGCGCTCTTCGAAATCGGTTCGGTGTTCCTCGCCGCACCGGGGGGACCGATTCCCGATCAACCGCTCCATCTCGGCTTCGCCTCCATGGGATCGGGCTCCGGTGCCTCATGGCAGCCCCGCGTCGCCCGAGATGCCCTCGATGCCACCGGTCTGGTGGAGGTGCTCGCTGGCGCCACCGGTGTGCCGCTGCGCCTGGAGCAGGACACCTCACCCGGGTTCCATCCCGGGCGTTGCGCCCGGGTCTTCTTCGGCGATACCGCCCTGGGGGTGGTGGGGGAGATCCATCCCGACGTGGCCGCTGCCTGGGACCTCGGGGGGCGCGTGGCGGCGGGTGAGCTCTCCCTGGCGGTGTGGCCCGATGCGGTTCCCGTCGCATTTGCCATCCCCAGCCCGCTGCCCCCGGTGGTGTTCGACCTGGCGTTCGAGATCGAGGCCCGGACCCCGGCG
>CAYTTU010000054.1:0-5611 GCA_964440905.1 uncultured Acidimicrobiia bacterium
GATCAACCGGTATCTCCACGACCCGGTCCGGCATGAGGTCGAGTCGTCGGGTGACCTGGTCGACACCCAGACCCACCGCTTCATCGCGGTCCACTACCGCGACAAGGCAAAACTTGCGGCGCGGATCATCGGCAGTGTCACTCGCACCCTGGTGTTCGTGTCCACACGCATCGGCGCCGATCGCACCGCCGAGTCGTTGCGCGCCGAGGGGGTGGACGCGCTCCCCATCCACGGCGACTTGCGCCAATCCGACCGGGAGTCGCGCCTCGCCGACTTCACCGCGGGCCGGCTGGGCGCTCTGGTGGCGACCAATCTGGCGGCGCGGGGTCTGGACATCGCCGACGTCGATGTCGTGCTCCATTTCCAACCGCCCCAGGACTTCAAGGACTACGTGCACCGTTCGGGGCGCACCGCCCGCGCCGGAGAGTCGGGGCTCGTGGTGACCCTGGTGGAGTGGGATCAGGTCGAGGAGGTGCAGCGGCTGCAGCGCGCCGCCGGACTGCACTACGAGATCGTGAAGATGTACTCCAACGACCCCCGGCTCGACGATCTGACCTCGCATCAGCCGGCGACGGTGGAGATGCCCCGCACCAGCGACGTCGAGTTGTCGCGCCGGTTTCGCCGCGGCGGACGCCGCCGCCGTTAGGGAGTCCTGAGTCTTGAGTATTGAGTTCAGAGTTCAGAGTTCAGAGTCCGGATGACGGAGCCATCAGAGTGAATTGACTCATGACTCATGACTCATGACTCATGGCTCATGACTCATGACTTGTGTCCGAGACCAGTCGCCCGAATCGCCTCCGCCAGTCTGTGATAGTCCTCGATTTTGTTGTAGGCCTGGGCCGAGATCCGCATCATGCGCTGCGGGGCCATGGGCCAGGGGAACACCGGAACCTCGACCTGGTGGCGCTCGAGTAGCACGGTGCTGAGGGCATCGGGGTGTGGGGGCACTTGCATTGGCCCGGGGGGAAGCGGGATGGCTGCCATCGCGGCGAGCATCTCTGTTGGAGGCAGCTCGGTGGCTGGGACTGCTGCCGCCACCACATCACGGCCCGCAACTGCGAGGGCGCGGTTGCGTTCCCGGAGTTCGTTCCACCCTCCGGGGTAGAGCGATCCCATCACCTCGATGGCGAAGGGGACCGTGAGGTATGGGCTGGGATCGGCGGTGCCGGTCCAGTCGAACATCAGATGGAAGCGACTGCGGTCGGTGCGGGTGCTGTTCCAGCCGTGGCTGATCACCGCCGGCTTCAGGTCGGCACGCACCCGCTCGGCGGCGTGGAGGAATCCGGATCCTTTGGGAGCGCCGAGCCACTTGTGGCAATTGCCGGCGTAATAGCTCGCCCCGATGGCGGTCACGTCGACCGGCAGCATCCCGGGGCCGTGGGCGCCGTCGACCAAGACCGGCACCGCAGGCTCGAGCGCTGCGGCGATGGCGGCCACCGGGAGCACCAGTGCGGTGGGGCTGGTCACGTGGTCGACGATCACCAGCCGGGTGCGCCCGCCGACAGCAGCGGTGATCGCCGCCACCACCGCCTCCGGGGTCACCGCGGCGAAGGGGAGTTCGACCACTCGCAGCACCGCCCCGGTGCGCTCGGCGGCGGTGGTTGCGATGTTGGCCACGGCGTTGTAACCGTGATCGGTCACCACGATCTCGTCGCCCGGGGAGAGCCGAAGTGAGCCGACCACCGAAGCGATGCCGTAAGTGGCGTTGGGTACAAAGGCCATCCCGGCGGGATCGGCTCCGACGAAGCGAGCCAGCGTCTGCCGAGCGTCGTCGAGCAGCGGCTCGAGCCGTCGGGCGAGGAAGTCGACCGGTTGCCGCTCCATGATGCGCCGCCATTCGGTCTGGCGGTCCAGCACCGGGCGGGGGCAGGCGCCAAACGAGCCGTGGTTGATGAAGGCGATACCCGGCTCCAGCTCCCAGAGGCCTGCGGGGTCGGTCACTGGAACGAGACGTAGACCACGGTAGGGATCAAGGCCAGCACGTCGACGGCGGCCATCGGGCCGGGGATGTCCTCGTCGTAGAAGTTCTTCCAGCCGTACTCGAACTGGTCGGTCTCCCAACCGGCGGTGGTGCGATTCCACGAGGTCATCTTTTCGGGCACGGTTCCGTGACCATCCATCTGGATCACCAGCGACAGCTCCGGGGTGGCGATGATGCGCTCCCGATCGGGGAGCATGTCGTTGCGAAACTGGTGGATGAGCAGCACCTTCTGCGGGAGGCCGTTGTTCCGGGTCAGTGCCGCCAGCCACTCGACCACCTCGTTCACCTCATCGGCGCCGACCGATCCGATCTGGTCGAGGTGCACCTCATCGGAACCGAGGCGCCACTCCGGGTCGAGGGCCAATCCGACGTGGGGCTCCAGCAGCAGTTCCTCGTAGAGCACCGCCTGGGAGAGAAATGTGGTGCGGCCGGGCTGCAGATCGAGCAGGACGTACATGCCGTTGTCGCCGGCAAAGTCCACCCAGGAGCGCAACAGGTCGAGCGACATCTCGTTGGAATAGTCGCCATCGGCGCCGGCGCTGCCCGCGGCGACGGTGGCGATGATCTCGAAAGTGGGGAGGACCGCGGTGCCGTCGGCGTCGTATCCCGCGGAGATCTGACGGATGCGCGCCAGTCCCGCCGCCGGGTCCTGGTCCCCGAGTGGCCCGAGTGAGGTGGTGAGCGGATTGCCGTAGAGCGCCACCATGCGCCGTCCGGGGAACATCAGGAACCCGCCGCCGGGAAGCTCGTCGCCCCGCAGCAGCACCCGGGCTTGCCATCCGGCGTCATCGGTGCCGCCGATCACCTGGATCACCCGCACCCTGGAGGCGATGGGATCCAGATCGCGGCCCAGGGCGGTCTCCCGGCGCAGGTCGGTGCCGTCGACCATCGCCATGTACCCGCCGGAGGTGATCGCCCCGGCGGCGGCCACCAGCGCCGCCTCGGGTTCGCCGATGTCGACCAGCCACAGCAGTCCCGACTCGCCGGTACCGGCCACGATGTCGTCCCCGGTGGCGAGCGGCGCGACCGTCGTGCCCGGCGCCGGGGGAGTGAGGGTCTTGCCGGTGATCATCGCCTCGATCGCCACAGCCACTGCGGCGGTGCCTCCGGTCGAAGGAAGGAGCAGGTCCTCATCGGCGTCGATCAGGTCGGTGATCTCGGCAGCGATGTCGGTGTCGGATCCACCGATGCGCACCACCTCGGCCCAAGGCGGCGCCTCGGCGGCGGCGAGATCCCCCACCAGCCAGACGCGGCGGGGGGCGAGGCGGTCCAGTTCGTAGGCGAGCAAACTGGTGGCCCCAGCATCGCCGAAGAGCAACGGAGCCTGAAACTCCACTGCGAGCACCGCTGCCATGGCGATGCGATCGATCCCGGTGCTGTCGACCACGACGACCTCTGTAGAGCAATCGAACATCGCCTGGGAGGCGGCCACCGCGGCGGCGTGGGGATTGTCGGCAGGCAGGCGCTCCAGCGCCGGCGATCCGTCGGCGGGGGCACTGGGAGCGATCACGGTGGTGGCGGCGCAGGGCCGGGGATCGACCGTCGTGGTGGTGGAGTCAGCCGGCACCGTCCCCGGTGGGCCTCCGTTGCCGGGGGCATTCGTCGTGCCGTCACCCGGATCGCAGGACGCGGTGAGGCAGGCGAGGACGGCGACGATGATTACGGACTTGCGCACGGCGGCAGGAGGCTAACCCGGTATGGGGTTCACACCGGTGGCGCCGGTGCCGGATCGGCCGGCTCCGGAGGGAGCGGCAACACCGGCGCCTCGTACCAGATGTGCAGCGGCATACCGCTGAACAGGCGCGGTTCGAGCCAGTCGGCATCCCAGAGTTCGACCCGCACGCATCCGTGGGAGGCAGGGGTGGCGGGAACGCTGCGATAGCCGTGGAGCCCGAGGTAGTCGGTGAACGCCCAGTACTTGTAGACGCACCACCCGGAGACCGGGTCGCACGCCCAGCCGAGCTGGTGCCACCGCAGTGCGAAGTCGCCCACCGGTGTGATCGCCCGGTGCGGGTTTCCGGTGCGGGGGCTGATGTAGGTGTAGCCACCACCGCTCGAGACCGGGATCACCTGCTCCAACTCCCCGCCGCGCACCAAGAAGAGCAGCTGGCGGTCGAGGTCGAGCTCCAGATAGTCGGTCTCGTCGTACCGATCGGGGATGCCGGGCTCGGGGAGCAGTTCGAGGCGGATCCAGTCGAGAGCGGAGAAGGTGGCGCTGCGCTCGAGGCGGAGATACTTGTGGAATGCGACCACGGCCGACTCGGTGGCGTCTCCGTACTCGCCATTGACCTCCGAGTGGTAGAAGCCGGCATCGGTAAGGGCCCGCTGCAGGGTGGCGACGTCTTCGCCGGAGTCGCCCGGTTCCAGGCGTACCAAGGCCGAGAAACCGTTGACTCCGATGAGCGGGGCCCGGGACTCGCTGGCGGCGGCGGGAAGCACCGGGAGCAGCACCGCGCTGATGGCGGTTATGGCGAAGAAGCGGCGCATTGGAGACCCCTCGAGTTCCGGGTCACAATAGAGACTCCTGGGCTCCAAAAGCACATCGGGGTGAGCCGTGAGCCCGGGCTCACGGTGCCAGGGTGCCGGCGAACACCTGCCAGGCGAGGAGGGACTTGGCCACCAGGCTGAGGCCCATGTAGACCCGCTCGCCGAAGACGTAGTCGGCCCATCTCCCTCGGGCGCGGTACTGCAGCCATTGGTTGACGGCAAACGAGTTGAAGAACACGAACAGGGACAGATAGATGGCGTAGACGAACCCCGGGGGCTCGGCGGCCACACCCGGGGACACCAGATACACCCCGATGACCAGCCAGGGGGCGAGGCCGATCAGGCACCCCAGCCAGAACGGGAGCATGCTGCCCCCGGGTCGCTCGTAGCGCTCCTGAAGTGCCCCGAAAAAGATCATCGCCGCATTGGCGCTGAAGATCGCAGCCAACGCGGCCACATCGGAGATCCCGGTGAGCATGGCGATGAGAACGATCATCACCGAGGCCGACAAGGAGTACTCGACCCAGCGGGCGTGGTTGCGTCCGGCGTTCAACCCTGCGGCGTAGCGCGGGTAGTACCAGGGTGAGGCGATGACCCAGTGGGCCACCGCGGACACCAAGAGGAACGCGGCCACGCCGCCTGCGAACGACACCTCGAACAGGATGCGGGTGGCTCCCGGACTGGTGCCGGGCGGTCCTTCGAGGAACGACCCGGTGACCGGCGTGGCGAACCCGTTGGCCAGGATGAGGATGGCGCAGCCCTGAACGGCGTGGAGCAGCCCGAGCAGCAGGTTGGTCCGCCGCAGCCGGGTGAGGGTGGCGAGCGGAATGGTCATCGTTCGTGCGTCACAACAGCCGACTCGCCAGCGCCGCCAGGTCGGCGAGCGGGAACGGCTCGTCCGAGAGCACCTGGATGCCAACGTGATTCGCTCCTGCGTCGAGGTGAGCGCCCAGTCGGGAGGCGACTGCGTCGGCATCTCCCCAGGCGACGATGGCATCCACCAGAGCGTCGCTGCCGCCCTCGGCCAGGTCCTCCTCGGGCCAGCCCAGCCGCAGCAGGTTGCGGCGGTAGTTGTCGAGCCGCAGATAACCCTTCATGTGGTCCCGGGCCCGAGCCCGCGCCGTCACCGGGTCGGGATCGATC
>CAYTTU010000055.1:0-3126 GCA_964440905.1 uncultured Acidimicrobiia bacterium
CCCTAACTCCTCGTCCTCACCCAATCACATCCCGTCGTGTCACGTCGGGCAGCGGCCGGGCTACCGATCCCAGTCCGGCTCCGATCAACCGCTCCTCGGCCTCGCCGAGCAGTCGGCGCAGGCGCGACACCTGATGGCGGAGACGCTCCACCTCGTCGCGCAGCTCGAGAATCTGTCTGACCCCCTCCAGGTTGACCCCGTCGGCGGTGAGCTCCTGGATCAGCCCGAGGCGCTCCAGGTCTCCGACGGAATACCGCCGGGTTCCGCCCGGCGTGCGATAGGGGTGGAGCAGTCCGCGGCGCTCGTAGATCCGCAGGGTTTGCGGGTGCACCCCGCCGAGTTCGGCGGCAACGGAGATGATGTAGACGGCGGCGTGGGAGTCGGTCATCGGATCACACTCCCAGGTGGGCTCGTGGATTGGTTTCGGTCTCGAGACTTCGCAGGCGCTCCAGCAGGGCCCGCTGCTCCTCGTCGAGTTGTTCGGGTACCCGTACCTCGAAGGTGACCAGCAGGTCGCCGATCCCCTTGGAGGTGGTGACGCCCCGTCCGGTGACTCGCAGCGTGGTGCCGTGCTGGGTGCCCGGGGGCACCTTGAGGGTCACGGTGCCGTCCAGGGTGGGGACGGTGATCGCCGCCCCCAGCGCCGCTTCGGTGTAGGTGACCGGCACCTTGATCTTGAGGTCGCGCCCTGCTCGGGAGAACACCGGGTGCCGGGCGGCGTGCACCGTGACGTAGAGATCGCCAGCCGGTCCTCCGTTGGCTCCGGGGCGGCCCTGCCGGCGCAACCGGATGCGGGCACGGTCGTTGACTCCGGCGGGGATCTTCACCTGGACCTCGCGCCGACCCTCCGGGCCGTCGACGGTGAGCACCCGAGTGGCTCCTTCGATCGCCTCGTGGAACGACAGGCCCACCTCGGCCTCGAGATCGCCTCCCGGCTGCGGTCCCCGGGGGCGCCCAAACAGATCACCGAGCCCACCGAACATTCCTCCGCCCGATCCGAAGAGGTCTCCGATGTCGCCGAGGTCCTCGACGCGAACGTACTGGGTGCCGCCTCCCGGTCCGCCGACGTAGGCCCCCCTTGAGAAGGCGTCGCGCGCCTGGTCGTACTCGGCGCGGACCTTCGGATCGGAGAGCACCTCGTGGGCTTGATTCACGTCCTTGAAGCGGGCTTCCGACTCCGCATCACCCGGGTTGTTGTCGGGGTGGTACTTCTGCGCCAGGGCACGAAAGGCCTTCTTGATCTCCTTGGTGGAAGCGGTGCGGTCGACACCGAGCACCGAGTAGTAGTCGTGCTCGAGCCACTCGCGGCGAACGGTCACGGGGGATCACCAACTCCGGGCTCCGCGGCGGCGACGGTGACCAATGAGGGGCGGATCACCTTTCCCCGCAGCGTGTAGCCGCGCCGCATCTCGGCGGTCACCACCAGATGACCGGTGCCGCCCCCGCTCACGGCTTCGTGCATCGCCGGATCGAAGGGGAGTCCCCGCGCCGGGATCGGCTCCAGGCCCTCACGGGCGAGCACGCCGACCAGCAGCTGATGGGTGGACTGGAGTCCGGCGAGAAGCTTCTCGTCCCCGACGGCCTCGGCCGCGGCCAGGGCGCCGTCGAACGAGTCGAGCACCGGAAGCAGGTCGCCGACCAGCCCCTGGGTCGACCGCGCCACGATCTCGTCGCGCTCGCGCTGGGTCCGTTTGCGGAAGTTCTCGAAGTCGGCGGCGACCCGCTGCAGGTCGGCCAGGTAGGAGTCGGCCTCCTCCCTGGCGAGGCGCAGTGCGTCCAGTAGATAGGCGATCGCCGCGTCGGGATCCTCGGGAAGGTCGGCGGGCCACCCCTCTTCGACGATCTCACCCACGAGTCCTGGCTCGTCCGCTTCGAACGTTTGGTCGCTCAACCCTCGCCGCCCTCGTCGACGATCTCGGCCTCGACCACCTCATCGCCTTCAGCGGTCTGGCTTCCGGCGGCCTCCTGAGAGGACTGATACACCTTCTGGCCGATGATCTGGGCGGCGGTGAGCATCTCCTCGGTGGCCGACTCCAGGTCCTTGGCCTCGGCGGCGGGGTCCCCGAGCAGCTTCTTGACTGCGGCGACCTTCTCCTCCACCCCGGCCTTCTCGTCGGCGGTGAGCTTGTCTCCGTGCTCGACGAGCTGCTTGTCGATCTGATAGGAGGCGTGGTCTGCCTTGTTACGGGCGTCGGCCGCCATACGACGGGCGTGGTCCTCGGCGGCGTGGGTGGTGGCGTTGCGCACCATCTCCTCGATCTTGTCCTTGGGCAACGCGGTGCCCCCGGTGATCGTGATCTGCTGCGTCTTGCCAGTGCCGAGATCCTTGGCCGAAACCGCCACGATGCCGTTGGCATCGATGTCGAAGGTGACCTCGATCTGGGGCACGCCGCGCGGCGCCGGAGCGATCCCGGTGAGGTTGAACCGCCCCACCGAAGCGTTGCGGTCCGCCATCTCGGACTCGCCCTGGAGAACATGCACCTCCACCTCAGGCTGGCTGTCGGCGGCGGTGGTGAAGATCTCCGAGCGACGCGTCGGGATCGTGGTGTTGCGCTCGATCATCTTGGTGAAGACGCCGCCCATGGTCTCGATGCCGAGGGTGAGCGGGGTCACGTCGAGCAGCAGGATGTCCTTGACGTCGCCCTTGAGGACGCCGGCCTGCAAGGCGGCGCCTGCGGCGACCACCTCGTCGGGGTTGACACCCTTGTGGGGATCCTTTCCGGTGATCGACTTCACCAGATCGATGACCGCAGGCATCCGGGTCGATCCGCCCACCAGAACCACGTGGTCGATGTCGGCGACCTTGATGCCGGCGTCCTTGATCGCCTGCTCCACCGGGGGACGGGTGGCGCTGAGCAGGTCCTCGGTCATCTTCTCGAACTCCGACCGGGTCAGGGTCTTCTGCATGTGCAGGGGCCCGTCGGCGGTGGCGGTGACAAAGGGCAGGTTGATGTCGGTCGAGGCCACCTGGGACAGCTCGATCTTGGCCTTCTCCGCCGCCTCCTTGAGGCGCTGCCGGGCCATGGGATCCTTGGACAGATCGACTCCGTGGTCGTTCTTGAAGTCCTTGGCCATCCAGTCGATGATCCGCTGGTCCCAGTCGTCGCCGCCGAGGTGGGTGTTGCC
>CAYTTU010000056.1:0-2624 GCA_964440905.1 uncultured Acidimicrobiia bacterium
CACATCGCCCACGTGTCGCGCGCCGACGAGATCCGCCTCATCGCCGGGGCCAAGGAGAAGGGGATTGCGGTCACCTGTGAGGTGACCCCGCACCATCTGCTGCTCGACCGCGGCGATGCCGCCCGCCTCGGCACTCTGGGAACGGTGCGACCGCCGTTGGCGGCACCGGAGGATCGACAGGCACTGTGGGACCACCTCGAGGCGATCGACTGCTTCGCCACCGATCACGCCCCGCACACGATGACGGAGAAGGAGTCCGACGAGCCGCCTCCGGGGTTCCCCGGGGTGGAGACAATGCTGCCGCTGCTGCTCGACCAGGTGAGCCGGGGCAGTCTCACCCTCGAAGCCCTGGTGGAGCGGCTCGACACCAACCCGCGGCGCATCTTTGGCCTGCCCCCGGCCAACACCACGGTGGAGGTCGACCCCGACCCCGAGTGGGTGATCCGCGCCGCCGAGCTGCACACCGGGTGCGACTGGACCCCATTCGAGGGTCGCCGCCTCAGCGGTCGGGTGACGGCAGTGCGCCGGGGCGAAGAGATCCTGTATGACCAAGGACGAGTGCTGGCCGCCCCGGGGAGTGGGGTGGATCTGAGAAAGGGAGAGAGATGAGCGAACCGATTCTGCCGTTCGGCGACAAACACGATGCCCCCTTCTACGGGAAGGACATCGTGTCGGTGCGCCAATTCACCCGGGACGACCTCGACTACGTATTCGCCGTGTCCAAGGAGATGCAGGGGATGGTGGCCCGGGTGGGAACCTTCGACCTGCTCAAGGGCAAGGTCCTGGCCAACGTCTTCTACGAGCCCTCCACCCGGACCTCGTCGTCGTTCACCGCGGCGATGGAGCGGCTCGGGGGAAGTGTGATCCCGATCAACGAAGTGCGGTACTCGTCGGTGTCCAAAGGCGAGTCTCTTCCCGACACGGTGCGCACCCTGGAGCGTTACGCCGACGTGATCGTGCTGCGCCACCCCGAGGTGGGGGCCTCGGCGCTGGCGGCGCAGTACGCCTCAAAGCCGATCATCAACGCCGGCGACGGTCCCGGGGAGCACCCCACCCAGGCGCTTCTCGACCTGTTCACGATTGCCGAAGAACTCGGCGAGATCGACGGGCTCACCGTGACCATGGTCGGCGACCTCAAGTACGGGCGCACGGTCCACTCCCTCGCCCGGTTGCTGTCGCTGTTCTCGGTGCGGATCAACCTGGTGGCGCCCAAGATCCTGGAGATGCCGGTCGAGATCGTCGCAGAACTGGAGAAGGCCGGCACTCCGCACGCCGCCTTCACCGACCTGGACCAGGTGCTCCCGGACACCGACGTGCTGTACGTCACCCGGGTGCAGAAGGAGCGCTTCCAGAACGTCGAGGAGTACGAGGAGGTCAAGGAGGCCTACGTGATCACTCCGGCGACCCTGCAGGCGGCCAAGTCGCGGATGATCGTCATGCACCCGCTTCCCCGGGTCAACGAGATCGCCATCGAGGTGGACGACGATCCTCGGGCGGCCTACTTCCGCCAGATGGAGTACGGGATGTACGTGCGCATGGCACTGCTGGCGATGGTGCTCGGCAAGGCGTGAACGGATTCTTCGCAACCCTCGAGGACCGGGTCCGCCAAGTGGGACCGGTGTGCGTCGGACTCGATCCCGGCGCCACCGACCCCGGCGACGCCCTGGCGCAATGCCGCCGGATCATCGACGCCACCGCGCACGCCGCCGCGGCGTTCAAACCCAACGCCTCCTTCTTCGAGGCACTCGGACCGGCAGGGTTGGAGGTGTTGATCGAAGTGGTGGCCGCGGTTCCCGAAGAGATCCCGGTGATCCTCGACGCCAAGCGCGGCGATATCGCCACCAGCGCCGCGGGGTATGCCCGCGCCGCCTTCGGGGTGATCGGCGCCGGTGCGGTCACCGTCAGCCCCTACCTGGGTGAGGATGCCATCGCACCGTTTCTCGAATGGGAGGGTCGGGGACTGTGGGTGTTGTGCCATACCTCCAACCCCGGGGCCGACGCGGTGCAGGGACTCCGCCTCGAGAGCGGCGAGACGGTCGCCGAAGCGATGGCCCGGCTCGCCACCGGATGGGGTGGTCCCGATCGAGTCGGGCTGGTGGTGGGTGCCACCAAACCCGAGGCACTCGCCGCGATCCGTGCCATCGCCCCGCGGCACTGGATTCTCGCTCCCGGAGTCGGGGCGCAGGGTGGCGATGCCACCGAACTCGGTGTCGGGCTGCGCGCCGACGGGACCGGACTCCTGGTCACAGTCTCGCGATCGGTGGCCGCCGCCACCGATCCCGGCGCTGCAGTGGAGGAGCTCGCTGAGGTGCTGCGCCGGCTCCGGCCAATCGCGGGCCGTCCCACGCTGGCGGCGACCCTGCACCGGGCGGGATGCATTCGCTTCGGCGAGTTCACCCTGCGTTCCGGGATCACCTCCCCGGTGTACGTCGACCTGCGTCGCATCACCGCCGACGCCGCCGCGTTACGCACCGTGGCGCGATCGTTTCTCCCCGCGGTGACGACCCTGCGGTTCGATCACCTCGCCCCGGTCCCCTATGGAGCACTTCCTCTGGGAACCGCAGTGGCGCTGGCGGCGGGGGCGTCGCTGGTGTGGCCCCGCCCCCAGCCCAAGGACCACGGGA
>CAYTTU010000057.1:0-3739 GCA_964440905.1 uncultured Acidimicrobiia bacterium
CGCTGCTCGCCGAGGCATTGGCGCTCGGTGGTCAGTATCGGGCGCAGCGGCGGATCAAGAGTCCGGAGGCGGTCTCCACCACGCTATTCGAGTCGGCGATCCAGTTGGCGGGCAACCGCGGGTTGCTCGCCGGCGGGGGAGTGGAGCGGTTGGCGGAGCGAGAGGCATTCGCCGCCGAGATCAGGGCAATAGTGGAACGAATCGACGCCATTGAGGCCGTGGGCTGACCGATAGCGCTTCCGTCCAACGGCCCTGTTCGTGATCGGCTGACGGCGAGACGATTGTGGGGTCTACCCAGGAGAATCTCGGTGACCGTGTCCGATACCGGAACACCCGCCCCCCTCGCCTCCCCACCTACCAAGCGCAAGTTTCAGTTGTTCGCCTCACCGGGCGCCAACTCGGACTCGATGATGTCGATCCCGCTTTTCGGCGCCGTGATCCTCGGCGTGTCCGTGTTCCTCGCCTGGATCACGCCGAACTTCACGGCAATCGATCTCCCGCTGAACCTGATCTGGTCCGATGTGTGGGGCTACTCCGCCGAGGGTCTGTGGCTCGGCTGGATCGTGTTCGGGATCGCCGTGGTGGGATTCATTGCGGCGGCGGTACCGGTAACCAAGTCGTGGCAGGTGTTCGTCGTCGGGATCGTCGCGGTTGCCCTGGTCGGGATGTTCTTCCGGGCCGCCGTCGCCACGGACAGCTTCAACCTGATCCGTGCAGGTGCCTACGCCGCCGCAATCGGCGCACTGCTGATGCTGGTGCCTCGGGGGAGGTGAGTCTCGGGAGGGCGCGGTTTCGCGGCTGGGTACATTTGCACGACACGGTGACCCGCATCCGTCTACACTGTAAGTAGTCCGCCCAGGAGGCTATCCGACAGTGACCGATTCCTCAGACACGACTGTGCAGCCGATGGAAACGCCCAAGACGGTGTCGACGGAGGCTCCGAAGGTGGAATCCCGTTCCCGGCTTTGGGCCGTGCTACCGCTCATTGCGGCCCTGGGTCTGGGAGCGAGCGTGTTCTTCCCGTGGATCGACGCCGACGGCACCTCGGTGAACGCCATGGACATCCCGCTCGCTGGGATTTGGGCCCACCTGTTCGACTTCGAGTTGGACGGTGCCTGGCTCGGACCCGTAATTCTGGCGATCGCCGCCTTAGGGGTGGTGACGATCCTGTTGCGCTCGATCCCGGCCGTCTTCTATCGCGTGGTCGGCATCGTCGCCCTGGCAGTCGTGGCGATGTTCTTCTGGTCGATGATCGATGCCGATGGCTTCGAGTTCATCCAGTTCGGCGCTTATGCCGCCGCCGGGTTCGCGGTGTTGATGCTGATTCCGAGAAACTGAGTCGGACGACCTCGCTGGCGTGGGCGTGAGCCCCACCGCCTCGCTGCTCCCCCGAAAGGGGGAGCAGTTGTTTCTCCCCCCGTGGGGGGGAGGGGGCGTGACGGTGGGTACCGCCTACCGCCTCCTGCCAATAGCCAATGGCCTATTGCCCTACTTCTTGGCGCTCTCGTAGTAGGGGTTCTCACCGGAGGCGTGGTCGGTCACGTCGACGACGTTCACGATCTCGGGAATGGCGTCGCGAATGGCGACCTCGATTCCCTGGCGCAGCGTGACCGCGGCCAACCCGCATCCCTGGCAGCCCCCACCGAGGCGGAGGAAGGCGGTGTCACCTTCGACGGCGACCACCTCGGCGAATCCGCCGTGCCCGGCGATGGCCGGGTTGACCTGGGTGTCGAGCAGGGTACGGAGTCGATCGGCCACGGGACCTTCGAGTCCCACCCCGCCGTGGGGAATCGGCGGGCTGGGAGAGTTGGGATTGTCGATGCTCAACCCGGAATCGCCCACAATGATCCGGGAGCCCTCGAGCTGGGTGACGCTCCCCGCTCTCACGATCAGGGGAAGTTCGCCGAAATGTCGGACCACGTCGTTGGCGGCCGCATCGGCAGTGGGGATGAAAGTGAGCTCATAACTGAACGCCCCGTGGCCGACACCGGTCACGGCGAGTGACAACGCCAGGTCGGCGGCATCGGGTTCCTGAGCGCGGATTTCGAGCACGGCGGAGACCGCCTGCGGGGTCATGTCGACGACGCTGCGCTCGGTGGCGGCCATGGAGTGAGGATAGGGGTGGGTGTGCGTCCAACCACAGCCGTACTCTCAAGGTATGTCCACGGTCGTCCTCGTGCTCCCCGCCGGTTCCTATCGCGGTCCCGACTTCGTGGCCGCCGCCGAGGAACTCGGGGTGGACCTGGTGATTGCCAGCGATGCCTCTCTTCCGCTGGTCTCCGGTCGGATCAGGCGAGTTCTGCCGATCGACTGTGCCGACGCCGAAGGGGCCGCGGCGGCGATCGTGGCGGCGGCCGATCCCGATTGGAAGGCTGTGGTCGGAGTCGACGATGCCGGGGTGGTGGTGGCGGCGCGGGCCGCGGCGGCGCTTGGTCTCCCTCACGACGAGCCCGCGGCGGTTGCAGCTACGCGCGACAAGGCAGAGATGCGCCGCCTACTGGATGCGGCAGGGGTGCCAGGGGCGCGTCACGCCCTGGCGTCGTCTCGCCGGGAGGCAGTCACCGCGGCGGCAAAGATCGGCCTTCCGGTGGTGCTCAAGCCGCGCACGCTGGCGGCGAGTCGTGGCGTGATACGGGCGAACGACTTCGCCGCAGTGCGGTCGGGGTTTACCAGGGTTGCTGCGATCATCGTCGAGGCAGGGGAGACGCTGCCGCTCCTCGTCGAGGAATACCTCCCCGGCGATGAGGTGGCGGTGGAGGGGATCGCCACCCCAGACGGGGTCGAGGTGCTCGCCGTATTCGACAAGCCCGACCCGTTGGTGGGTCCGTACTTCGAAGAGACGATCTATGTGACGCCTTCGCGTCACCCTCCGGCCGTGCTTGCCGCGGTCGAGTCGATCGTGTCCGCCGGTGTGACTGCCATCGGTCTCACCTACGGTGCGGTGCACGCCGAGGTACGCATCACCTCCGGGGGCGTCCGATTGCTGGAAGTCGCGGCACGCTCGATCGGGGGGCTGTGCGGCAGATCGCTGCGTTTCGGCATGTTGGAGCAGAGTCTGGAGGTGGTGCTGCTGCGCGCCGCTCTCGGAATGACCCATCGCGGCATGGGCCTGCGTCCCAAGGCGAGCGGAGCGATGATGCTCCCGATACCCGCCGAAGGCATTCTGCGTGAGGTGCGCGGGCAGGCGGCGATTGGCGAGGTCGTCGGCGTCACCGCCCTCGAGATCACCGTGCCCCTCGGGCGGAGGTTGCGCCCGCTTCCCGAAGGCGACCGCTATCTGGGTTTTCTGTTCGCCGAGGGTGAGTCACCGCAGGAAGTGGAGGCGGCCCTGCGTGAAGCGTGGGGTCTGCTCGAAGTGGTGATCGAATAGGAACCTGATGGCTGAGCCATCTGCCGCCTGCTATCGGCGATCCGGCTTCCCGATCCGGGCGGCACGCTCGCGTACCCGTAGCATCCCGCTTCGGATCACCGCGAACGGGCTGTGCGGGTCGAACGGGGTGCGCAACAGTTCGGGCACCTGGCGGAGCCAACCCACGGCGCGCAGCGCCGAGTACAGCAAGCCGCCGGTCATCCCGATGATCCCCACGCCGGCGAGCAGCACCACGAGACCGGGCATCTCCAACTCGAAGAAGGTGCGCCAGGACGGAATCAACAGGATCAGCGCGTAGATGGTCGCCATTGCGCCTACCAGCACCCGGCGTCCCGGGTTGAGCGGGCGGGCATTGATGATGAGGGCGAA
>CAYTTU010000058.1:0-16966 GCA_964440905.1 uncultured Acidimicrobiia bacterium
CGCCACCGCAGCGGTGCGTGCCGCGTCCTGGTTGGTGTCGGCCACTGCCACCGCGTGTCCGCGCCGCGTCAGATCCCAGGCTGCTGCGGTTCCGACGATGCCTGCTCCGAGGACGGCGACACGGGCCATCCGGTCAGGATAGGAGCGGCTCGAGCCACCTCCCCCGGGGATGCGCCAGCACCGCGGCGAGATCGGCCGACGTGTCCAGCTCGACCGCCAGCCCGGTGCGGATCACGATCTGGCGCGGGGCCGCGGATCGACCCAGGTGGCGGACGAAGGATCCCGGACCGTATGTGAACCGGAACCGGCCACTGGCCGCGATCAGGTTGGTGCCGCCATCGCGCGACGGCGCCAGGACGGTGATGCCAGCGGCGGCGCAGTCGCCGATCCCGCCGAGGTCATCCGCGGTGATGAGCGGCAGGTCTCCGTGGGCCACCAGCCATGGTCCGGTGGTCGTGGACACTCCGGCCGCTGCGGCGGCATCGAGTCCGGTTCCGGGATCGCCGATCCGGGTGAGACCGTGGGCCTTGCACCACTCGGTGACGTCGGCGGCACCGGAGACGACGACGACCTCCCACCCCGACTGGCGGCAGGCTGCCACCACTCGCTCTGCAACGGCAGCGGCGATACGCCGTCGGGCGTCCGGCCCGACGGCGGGGTCGAGGCGGGTCTTGGCGGTGTCGAAGGAACGCAGGGGCACGACGGCGAGCACCGGGGGAGCCTAGGAAGGGCGGTTATCGTGCCGTTCGATGGCGCGCAAGACCAAGATCATCGCCACTCTGGGACCGGCCAGTGCCAGTGCCGAGACCATCACGGCGATGGTGGGGGCGGGGTTGGACGTCGCCCGGCTCAACTTCAGCCACGGTGACTACGACACCCACCGCCGCGCCGTGGAATTGGTGCGGGGCGCTTCCGCCCAGCACGGTCGGGCGGTGGCGGTGCTGCAGGACATCCAGGGTCCCCGTATTCGAGTGGGCACGTTCCCCGGAGGATCGGTGGAGCTCACCGCAGGCACCGCGGTGGCGCTCCTTCCCGGGCACGGTGAGGGCGACCCGGCCCGGGTGTTCGTCCAGCAACTGGAGGCGATGCGGCTTCACCCCGGCGACCGGGTTCTCTTTTCCGACGGGTCGATCGTGCTCGCCGTGACCGAAGGAGGCCGCGACGGAGCGACCATGGCCGAAGTGGTGACCGGAGGGACCCTCGCCGACCACAAGGGAGTGGCGGTGCCAGGCGTCGAGGTGGATCTCCCCGCGGTCACTGCCAAGGACGAGGCCGACCTCGAGTTCGGGCGGGAAATCGGAGTCGATCTGGTGGCGGCGTCGTTCGTCACCAGCGGCGCCGACATCCGCAAGGTGCGCTCGGTGGCGGGCGAAGTGCCGATCATCGCCAAGATCGAGCGCGCCGACGCCTACGCCAACCTTGCGGACATCCTTGCCGAGGCCGACGGGGCGATGGTGGCCCGGGGCGACTTGGGAGTGGAGATGGGGATCGAGCCACTTCCCCGGGTGCAGAAGGAGATCATCGCCCGCACCCACGAGGAGGGTGGGATCTCGATCACCGCTACCGAGATGCTCGAGTCGATGACCACCGCCCCACGCCCCACCCGGGCGGAGGTCACGGATGTGGCCAACGCCGTGCTCGACGGATCGGATGCGGTGATGCTCAGCGCCGAGACCGCGGTGGGGAAGTACCCGGTCCGCGTGATCGAGGTGATGGCGGGCATCTGCACCGAGGCCGAGCGCACCCCGGGTTATCCCGCCCGGGTCGCCCACGTGTTCCTCGCCGACGACATCCCGTTCCCCACCGCCATCGCCCAGGCAGCGGCCGACACCGCCAACCTCCTCGGTCTGGGCATCGTCGTCGCCTTCACCGAGTCGGGGAACACCGCCCGCCTGGTGTCGCGCTACCGGCCGAACTCGCGCATCGTTGCCTTCACCCCAAGCGAGGCCAACTTTCGGCGTTTGGCGGCGGTGTGGGGGGTGACCCCGATGCTGTTTCCCCGCTACGCCTCGACCGACGAGATGATCGCCCACGCCGAACAACTGCTGCTCGACCGGGGCCTGGTGGCCCCGGGGGAGTGGGTGGCGATGATCGCCGGCATCCCTCCCAACCAGCAGGCGTCCACCAACCTGCTCAAGCTGCACGTGGTGGGATAGAGTCCGCCGCCGAGGAGGTCACATGGGAATGCCGATCACGGTCCGTCCGCCCCGCACCGTCGGCGACGTCGCGGTGTTCGACACCGACCGCAGTGTCACCGGGCAGGACGGGGCCGGGTTCCCCGATGCAGCCGCGGCCGCTTTGGGTGACACCGCCCCGGCGCGTCTGGCGAAGCGGCTCTTCGCATGGGACCCAGAGACCGAGCACGTTTTCGTCGCTTCGAGCCAAGTGGTGGTGCGCCGTCGCGGCGGCTGGGACGACGCGTCACGCGATGGCGCTGCTGCGGTGATCGCGGGATTCTTCGTCCACTACTCCTGAGCCCGCTCGCTCACGGAGGGGGAGGCGGAACGCAGGAGGGGCAGACCCCGAGTCGAACCGTCACCGGGGCTCCCACCTCCAGCCAGGTGCCCGGGGCAGGATCGTGCGCCCGCACCGTCCCCACCAGCGCCGGGTCCGTGACCACGAAAGGCTCTCCCTCGGCGTAGGTGAGGCCGATCGCCTGGAGTGCCGCGCCGGCCTGGGCCGCGGTCATCCCGCCGAGGTTGGCCGGCACCTGTACCGGACAGGGGGTGGCCGGGTCGTACTGGGCGTGGTCCTCGGGGAGTTCACAGGGATGAACCGCCACGCGGATCGGGTGAGGGTCGTAGGTCCAGGTCCACTTCTTCGTCGTCTGTGTGCCGTCGGGGTAGGTGATGATCCGGGTCACGTCCGCGGTGAATCCGGGCGTGCCGTCGTTGCGGATCTCGGGCGCGCCGGGGTGCACCTCCGGATCGGGCTCGACGTACTCGGTGGGCGCGGTCAGGTTGCGTCGCTCCGAAGTGATCCCCTCGACGGTGATGCCGCCGTTGTCCCCGAATACCTTCACCGTGATCGAATCTCTCGTGTACTCGGTCTTGAGGATGATGGCGTTGTCGGTGTTGTTGCGGAACTTGAGGTCGGGTGTCGGCCAGCCCAGGGTCGCCTCGCGCACCACCGGATAGCGGGTGAAGTACAGCGTGTGGGGCGAGTGGGCCACGTCCTCGAGACCGGCCCACCAGATGGCGTTGTACAGGGTGGTGGTGAACTGGCTGACCCCGCCGCCGATATTGGCGGGGTGATCGCAGCAGTAGACGATCTGGCCGACGATTGCTCCGGCGGCCCGGTAGCCGTCCGCTTCGGTGCGGCGCCCGACGTGCTCATTCAGCGAAAAGACCTCGCCGGGCATGATGACGGCGCCGTTCACTTCGTCGGCAATGCGTTGAATGTTGATGATCCGATTGCGATTGGTGGTGTCGCCTCCGGGCGCGAAGAAGGTGGTGGCGGTGTAGAGCAGCTGCGTGACCCCCATGGCTTCGGCGTCGGCCGTGGTGAATTGGGGCGGCGCCCCGTCGCGTACCGGAAGCGGCCCGGTGCGCGTCACCGAGGTGGCGGCAGCCATCACCGCCTCGGGCAGCCGACCGTCGTCGACCTTCACCCCGTTCGAGCCGGGCAGCACGATCGGAACATCGTCGGGGCGAATCACCACCTGGGCGTCCACGGGTTCGGTCTCGACCTCGTCCCGGATGGGGTTGAGGTGCTGCACCAGAGGTCCGATCTGAAAGAAAAGCTCCAGCTCGGGTTGCCCGTCTTCACCGGTGACTAGCCGACTGGCGATGGCCTGACGCAGCACATCGGGGGTGTAGGTCAACGAGATCTGCGGGAGGATCTTTGCCAGGGTCACCGGGGACCCGATCAGTTCCTCGGCGTCGTCGACCGCCTGGTCCACGTCGAGGTTGGTGAGCGACGGCGTGCGGAACTCGGTGACCGCGGTGACCGGGACTCGTTCCCCGAGGATCGAGGCCTCGATGAGATCTGCAGTCGCCTCGAGGTCGAGTCCGGTCCCGGCCTTGGGATACACCGGAACCACCTGGTCGCCCTGGATGGTGATTCCGCCCTCCAGCGGTGGCTCGGCGATCGCCTGCGATCCCCACAGAGTGAGCAGGCCGAGCAGTGCATCGCGGTTGTAGGTCCCCTGGACCGTCAGCTCTCTCTCAGTCCCACCGGCGAGGTTGGTGATCCACCAGCGCATCTCACCGAAAAACCCCCCGCCGCGGCCGAGGCGCATCGCCTGGTCGATCAGCGCTGCCTCGTCGAGGTCGAACCCCACCTGTGTGGGTAGAAGGGTGAACTCGGTGTCCTCGATCGTGACGATGATCGGCTCGGTCCCCAGGGCTCCTTCGGCGAAACGCAGGGCCGCGACCGCGTCGGCGTGTTCCAGCCCGGCAAGAGACACGCCGGAGATCGTGACCCGTCCCAGGATTTCGCCTTTGTCGCCGACCCGGTCCATGGCGAAGACCAGTCCGGCCCACGCCCAGAGGATGAGGGGGATGGCGGCGGCGACTATGGCGATGCGAACAGCACGGGGCATGATTACTCAGCGGGGAGGTCGGGGAGCCAAAGTGTACCGGCGGGCATGCGCTACCCCGGACGGTCCGAAACCGGAGCGCCGACGCCGTCCCTCGGGTTCCAGGTCATGACAGCGTCCACCGATACCATCGCAAAGATGGTGAACCGGTCCCCGGTGGAATTTCCCGCAGTCGAACCGGGAGACGACGTCGTGCTCTCCGCCACCACATTTGTCGCGTATGAACGCTGCCCCGAGCAGGCTGCGGGCAGGCTGCGCGGTGTGTACGGACCCGAGTCGCGGGTGTCGTTCGTCGGGGGACTGGCACATCGCATATTTGCCCGTCACCTCAGCTCGGGTCCGATTCCCCCCGACGAGGTGGCGGCGGCATGCCGGGAGGAGATCGGCACCGGTATGAACGCCAAACTGGGGTCGCTTGGCCTGAAGCCGAGCCAGCTCGGGGTGGTGATCGAAGAGGTCGGTGCTCTCTACGACCGGTTCAAGCAACTCGGAGCCGAGGGCTTCGTCGGATCCGAGGTCGGGTTGCAGGTGGAGCCGGCCCCCGGTGTGGTGCTTCGGGGATCGGTGGATGCCGTATTCAGCGATGAAGTGGTGGGCACCCGGCTCGTCGACTGGAAGACGGCGGGCCTGGGGGACCCCGGACCCCAGCTCGCCTTCTATGCCCTCTTGTGGGCGTTGGACCGCGGCGAGATCCCGGGCCGGGTAGAGGCGGTCTCGGTCGGGACCGGGGAGCGCACCGAGGAGGTGCCAAGCACCGCCGGGGTGCAGGCGACCGCGGTGCGGGTGGCGGCGGTCGTGTCGGAATTGCGCCTCACGTGGAGCGGTGGTGGAGAGTTCCGCCGCACCGCCGGACCGTGGTGCCGGTGGTGCCCGCTCCTCGACGACTGCGCTGAGGGCCGCGCCGCCCAGGCGCTCTTGGGAAGCTAAGAAGGCTCGGAAGCGTCTCTGAGCTTCTATGAGCTCTCTTGGCTCACTAAGAACGGGTCTGCGGGCAGAGACGCGGGGTTGACTTCGGCATCCAGGTCTACGGACTCTCCGCCGGAGAAGACCCTCGCCAGGGCGGCGACCACCTCGCCGTCGAACTGTGCCCCGGTGCAGCGGTGCAGTTCGGCCAGTGCGGTGGCCACCGGAAGCGGACCCTGGTAGGGGCGTATCGAGGTCATGGCGTCGTAGGCGTCGGCCACCTGAACGATGCGCACCCCGAGGGGGAGGGTGCGCATCCCGACGCCGTATGGATAGCCGGAGGCGTCGACCCGCTCGTGGTGGTACAACACGCAGGCCGCCACGTCGCGGGAAACCACGTCCGCTACCAGGCGGTGCCCCGCCTCGGGGTGGGAGCGAATCTCGCCCCACTCGATCCGGTCCAGGCTCGCCGGCTTCCACAACACGGCCTCCGGCACGCCGAGTTTCCCGATGTCGTGGAGCAAGGCACCCAGATAGATGTAATCGGACTCGGTCCCGGACAGCCCGAGTTCTTCGGCAACGGCCCCGGCCACGTGCGCGGTGCGCACTCCGTGGTCGGCGAGTGCCGGGTCGCGCATCCGCATCACCGCCAGCAATTTGGCGACCGCCGCCGACTCGGCGGAATCGTGGGTGCCGGGAATCATTGGGGCCTCCCGAGCGGGCAGCGGCGTTGCCAGGACATGACTCGGCCCAGGTTACGACCCCGCACCGGTCGAACCGGGGATTCAGCCCACCTCGCCCAGGGCTCGCTCGACTTCGGCCACCTGGTCGAGCAGTTCGGCGCGCATCTCCCCGAGTCGGCCGTAGAGCGTGTCGACCCCATCGCGGATCTTGGTGAGTGCGGTGCGTGAGGAGCTCAATCCCTCTGCAAGGCGACGGATCGAGGCGATGCGTTCGGCGATGGTGGCGGTGTCGAGCTGGGGACGACGACCCGCCGCCTCCGCCTGGGCACGGGCCCGGGCCCAATGCAGCGCCACGCGGAGCATCACACCTTCGCCGTCGTCCACCACCAGCACCCGGGTCCCGTACACCCCGAATCGACCCACCTCGGCGGGAAAGGCGTCGCGGCACGACACGGCGATGGACGCCGACGCGCCGCGGTTGGCCATCACCCGATCGAGCTCGTTGAGGATCCCATCGCGGCCCGCCAGCCCGACAGTTGCCTGGTTCTTGGCTTCGATGGCGACCCGATAGCCATCGGGGAAGGTGACCACGAAATCTCCGACCGTCGCCTGCGGACCGAGGTCGCCTGGGGATCGACCCACCCGCTCCACCACGCAGCCGCCGGTGGAGGCCGCCCAGCGGCGTAGCACCGCCTCGACGGCGTCCTCGTAGTCGATGCCCTGGGCGGTGCCCCGCGCCGCCTCGGAGCTGCGGCCGGCGTCGGCGCCGCCTTCGCGGATGATCAGATCCCGCAAGTCGTCGAAGCGCTCCTCGATGGTTCCGAGCAGCGTGCCCAGTGCCGAACCGTCGGAGGACGGATCGAGGGCGGCGGCGATCCGCTGCTCCAGGTGCCCGTCCGGTCCGACGACCGCGGCGAGCCGGGTGAGGAACTCGGTGGTGTGGCTCCCCTCCCGGGCGGGGTCGATCCTTCCCAGGAAGCTGTCCCGCCACTCGGTGAACTCCGCAACCAGACGGCTGACGACGGAGCTGCGCAGTTCGGGATCGAACTGCGCCTGCATCGCCGACCGGCCTTGCTCGAGGACCCCGGCGAGCCGCCGCTCCGCCTCATCGGTGAGCGCCGTCAGGGTGTGGTGGATCCGCTCATCCACCGCGGCGAGGTCGAGGCCGATGCCCATCGTCGCCAGGCCGCGCGCTCCCACGGTGAGCACCCGGCGCACCAGGTCGGGGCGGGACTCCTCGGGAGCGGAGCCGAGCAGCCCTGCCAGATCGGGGTCGAGGACGGTCAGGGCCGTGATATCGACCCGGTCGCCCTCCACCGCCACGACCGGCTCTGGTTCCCCAAGGTCGATGCGACGCAGCACTGTGGTCATGGGGGCAACCTACGGACGGGGTGTGACGGATTCGGAGTGGTCTCCGCCTTCCCCCCGCCGTGCCACAATCAGGGCGTGCTCGACCACCCTCCGTCGCCGCAGCGACTCGCCACCGTGGCGGCGGCGCTGGATCGGCTTCCCTCCGGGGTCGACCCCGCCGTCCGGGAGGAGGCTGCCCGCCTGGTCGGCTATCTGGGCGCTCATATCGGGAGCCCCGGCGGGGATCTGGTGGTCGCCGTGATCGGGGTCGGCGGCTCAGGAAAGTCGACCCTGGTCAACACTCTGGCGCGCCGTCGGGTGACCGCCGCCGGGACCCGGCGACCCACCACGACCGAGCTCGTGGCCTGGGGCGGGGATCGACTTCCCGCGGTGCTCGATCCGCTGCGCCGCACCGTGCCCGGAAAGATGGTCGACGGATCCGTGCCTCCGCCCCCGGGACTGGTGGTGGTCGACACTCCACCACCCGACGTCACCGGTGCCGACGGTCGTCCGCTGACTCACTCCGCGATAGATGTCGCCGACGTGTGCGTGCTGGTCGCCGCCGCCAACCGCTATGCCGACCGTGCAGGCTTCGACCTGGCGTTGCGGGCAGCCGGGCGCGGCGCCGCCGTGGTGTTCGTTCTCAACCGCCTCCCTCCGACTCCCGAGTTGCAGCGCGAGCTGCGCAGCGACTTTGCACGCAAGCTGGCCGTGCGCGGGGTCGCTCCTGGGATCGGCGCCGACGACGTGATCGCGGTGGCGGAGGGTGTGATATCCGGGGAGCGTTCCGGGCTGGCGTCGGAGGCTGCTCTCGACTTGCGCAAGGAGTTGGAGCGCCTCGGGGCGGAACGCGACGCGGTGCGCGCCGCCGCGGTGGCGGGGACCATCGGTCGCACCGCCGGGCTGCTCGCCACGCTGCGGGCGGAACTGGTGACGGCCGCAGCGCGTCGCATCGAACTATCCGATCCGGTGAGACTCTCCTACGCCGCCGCCGCCGAACGCGTTGGAGCCGCGGTGCGGGCGGGCACCTACGCCGAGTTGGAGAGTGACTCCGACGCCCTCGCCGCGGCATTGGGCGCCGCGGCGGCCCGCCACGCCGGGCGGGCGTCGCTCGCCTCCGCCGGTCGCTGGGAGCGGGTGCAGGGCCAGGTCCCCGCGGCGCTCTTCACCCATGGCGCGGCCACACCCGAGGTGGCCCGCGAACGCTTGGAGTTCTGGGAGGCGGATCTGCCCCGGCTAGCCACCGCGCTTTCGGGGAAGCCGGTGCGTCGCCGGGTTCGGTCGGACCTGATCGCCGCGGTGCGCGCCGCGGTGATCGATCCCACTGCGGTGCCGGGTCGACGCCGGCGCCGGTTGCTGCGGCGCCACCCCGGGCTGGCGGAGGCGGCCCGAGAGCATTTGGTGGACGAGCTATCCGCGGTGGTGGCCACCGACGCCGCCAGGTTCACCGGCACCCTCGGCCCCCCGTTCCCGGCGGGAGTCCTCGCCGACCTCACCCTGGAGGATCCGCGTTGAGCGACGTCACCACCGTCATCGAAGGCCTCGACCTCGTGGTGGGACTCGCCGATGGCCACCTCCATCCCGACGATCTCGCCGCGGCGCGTCGGTCGGCACGCACCGCCCGCGAGCGAGTCGGACACCTCGGGGCGACGCTGGTGGCGGCTCTCCTCGGGGGCACCGGGGTGGGCAAGTCGAGCCTGCTCAATGCGATCGCCGGGGAGCGGATCGCCTCCACCAGTCCGGTTCGCCCCCATACCACCGAGCCGCTCGCCTGGGTGCCGGCCCGGGCCGAACCCGCCCTCGGGGAGCTGCTCGATCGGCTCGGTGTGGTGCGGCGGCACCCCCAGGAGCGGCTGCCCGGCCTGGCGATTCTCGACCTGACCGACGTCGACAGTGTGGCCACCGGGCACCGCGAGCGGGTGGAGCAGATCATCCCCAGCGTCGATCTCGGTATCTGGGTGCTCGATCCGCTCAAGTACGCCGATGCCGACCTGCATCGCAACCTGCTGGCCCCCCTGTCAGGCGCCGCCGAACGCATGGTCTTCGCCCTGAATCAGATCGACACCGTGCCCATCGATGAGCGCGCCGCGCTGCGTACCCACCTGACGGAGTTGCTGCAGCGCGACGGGTTCGAACGCCCCGTGGTGTTCTTGGTCGCCGCCGCCCCGCCGTTCGGGCCCAGGCTGGGCATCGACGCCCTTTATGCCCACCTCACCTCCCGCCTCGACGAGAAGCGGGTTCACCTCGGGCGGGTGGTCGAGGAAGCGCGCCATGCCGCCCGCCGGGTGGCGGCTGCGGCAGGTCTTGCCGGCGGCGGATCGCTCGGATTCGAGGAGCGCTGGGAGGAGGTGCGCACCGGCGTGGTCGAGCTGCTCACCGCCGAAGGCCCCCGCATCGGCGGTCTCGAGGAGGCATTGCGCCGCGTCGAGCACATGGTCGGATCGATCGCCGCCGCAGCTGGCGGGGTGTTCGGTTTGCGCACCCGCCAGGTGTTCGGGCCCGAGCGCGTCGAAGAGCAAGTGCGCGCCGCAGTCGAGACGATGGACCAGGTGAGCCCGGGCGCCGCCGCGGGTTCCGATGTGGTGCGCCAGGCGCGCGCCGCGGTCCTCGACACGGAACTGCAGTCCCGGATCGGGGCGCCGCTGCGCCGCGTTCTCTGGGAGCGTGCCTCCCTCGCCGCAGTGGTCGCCGGGCTGGCGGTCGACTCGGCTCGCGCCGAGTCAGACCTCGGTATCGGACTCAGCGTCGACTGACGTTTTGCGGGTGGGGTTGGGGTCGACGAGCCGCAGGGACCCCGGAGCCACGACGAGACCGAGGGCGGACACCTCCCCGAGGTACTCCCCGTCGGCCTCGAGTCCGGCCACGCCGTCGACCATGACGTCGAGTCGGGTGAACGGATGCCACACGGTCACTCCGGGCACCACGGTTGGGGTGCGATGGCGGGCGGCGCGTCCCACCACCCGCAGCAGACGGCCGGGGCTGACGCGATGCAGGGCGATCGCCGCCGGCCCGCCGTCGGGTGACAGCGTGAGGGACCGGCGTCCGAGGAATGTGAAGCGTTCGTGCACCTGAACGATCACGGAGGCTGCCCGGCGTCGCTCACCGTCGACGGAGACTGTGATGTCGGGGGATCGGCGGCGATAGCCGCCGAGGGCCACGCGGAGGGCACTACGGGTGTAGTGGAGGGTTCCCGATCCCACTTTGCCCAGGGGGTGGCGCTCCGAGTCCCGGATCACATCGGCGTCGTAACCCAGCCCGGCGGCGAAGAGCACAATGCGAGAGATCGCGGTGTCGGCGCTGGTGGCATCGAGCCGGATCGTGGGGAGGGCGGTGATCCTCGTCGACGCGATGATGGCCCGCGCCGCGGCGCCGGCGCGCCGGGGGTGTCCGGTGATCCGGGCAAAGACATTGCCGGTCCCCGCCGGGACCACTGCCAGGGCGCTGTGAGTGGTGACGATCCCGTTGGCGACGCGATGCACGATCCCGTCGCCGCCCATCGCCGCCACCACCTGTATCCCATCGACGGCAGCCTGGCGCGCCGCTGCTTCGGCCGCCTCCGGGCCGGAAGGCCACGCCGGGGTGACCTCGTAGCGTCGCCGCAGCGTGGCGAGCACCTCGCGATGCAGTGCCGCGGTAAAGCCCGAGGCTGCCGGGTTGGCTACCAGGAGTAGGCGTTCCACCGGGACACGGTACAAAGAGTCGAGAGTTCAGAGTCCGGAGTCCGGAGTACCCAACCAGGAACCCATGTCCGGCGTCGGTACGCTGGCTTCGTGCAGGGTTACCGCGACCGCGCCCATGCGGGTCGGGTGCTGGCCGATCTGCTTGCTGCTCTCGCCGGGACCCGGCCGCTGGTGCTCGGCATCCCCCGCGGCGGAGTGGTGGTGGCTGCCGAAATCGCCGCGGCACTCGACGGAGACCTGGGGGTGCTCACCGCGGTGAAGGTGCGAGCCCCGCACAACCCTGAACTCGCCGTGGGAGCGGTCACGCCGGATGGACCCGCCCGGCTCGACCGCCGGCTGCTGCAGGCCCTGGCGATCGACGAGGCCACCACCGAGACAATCGTGGCGGTGGCGGTCGCAGAGGCGCGCCGTCGTCAGGTGGCGTTCGGGGAGGTTCCGGACATGGCGGGCCGGTTCGTGGTGGTGGTCGACGACGGGGTCGCCACCGGGGCGACGGTCGCCGCCGCCCTGGAACGGGCGCGTCGCGGTGCACCGCAGCGCCTGGTGTGCGCTCTCCCGGTCGGCCCGACCGAGACCGTGGACGCCCTGGCGGTGCTTGCCGACGAGATGGTGTGCCCGCTTCGGCCGCGGTGGTTCGGATCTGTGGGGGAGTTCTATGGAGACTTCGCCCAGGTGAGTGATGAGGCAGTGCGGGCCTTGGTGGGCTGAGTACGGGTTGGCTATTGGCTATTGGCTATTGGCTCACGCCCGGAACCGTTTGTGTCACACCCTCGTCTTATCTTCATGGACATGAAGCAACGTGCCACCAAGAACCGGCCGCTCGCCCCACGGGACGACCTCGCGGCCGCATTACGGGTACTGCGCCGCCTCGATGCCCACGAGGTGGAGCGCTGCCCGCAGCCAGACTGCGCGGTGTGCCGCACCGCCAGCCGCGCCGCCTGACTGGGATCTCCGGCCTCCGGCTTCCGGTCTCCGGTCTCCGGCGTCCGGCCTCCTTCCTCCGGTTCTGGCTGTGAGCTGTGAGCTGATAGCCGACGGCTACCTTGCACTTGGTGGACTGGCACCCGACCCGCAGGAGTGTCGCCGCCTGGGCGGTGTACGACCTGGCGAACACGATCTTCGCTCTCGGTGTCGGCTCCCTCTATTTCGCCGAGTGGCTCACCGACAATCGGGGTGACCTCCCCGCCTGGCTGACCCGGGGTGACACTGCCGATCTCGCCCTCACCGTGGCGGTCGACTCGGCCATGGTCTTCGTGATCGTTCTCGGCCCCTGGATCGGGGCGCTGTCCGATCATCGCGGCACCCGGATCCGCTACCTGGTTCCTATGACTGTCCTGGCGGTGGTCCCCACCTTCTTTCTCGCCTCCATGGGTGTGGCGGGTTCGCTGGCGCTCTTCGCGGTCGCGCTGATCGGGTTCAACCTGGGATCGGTCGTCTACGACGCCCTGCTCCCCGACGTGTCCACCCCGCAGAATGTCGGCAGGGTGTCCGGTGTCGGCATCGCCGTCGGTTACCTCGGCTCCTTCGTGGCCGTGATCGTCGGCGCTCTACTGCTCGATGCCCACGGTCACGCCATGGTGTTCCGGGTGATCGCGGTGCTGTTCCTGCTCTTCGCTCTCCCCACCTTCTTCCTGGTGCGAGAGCGCCCCCGCCGCGCCGAGGCCGGGCCGGCCCCAACACTGCGCACCAGCGCCCGCCGCCTCGCTGCCTCGTGGCGGCGGGCTCGGTCGCACCGCGGCGTGGCGCGGTTCCTGGTGGGTCGCTTTCTCTACACCGATGCGGTCAACACCTTGATCGGCGGGTACCTGACCATCTACGCCAAGGAGGAACTCGGGTTCACCTCCTCGGACCTGCAGCTGCTCCTCACGGTTGCCATCACCGCGGCGATCGTCGGTGGTTACGTCGGCGGACGATTGGTCGACACCCATGGGCCGCGCCGGCTGCTCCACGCGGTGCTCTACACCTGGATGGTGGCGATGACCCTGGGTGTGGTCGCCGGGGCCGCCGAAGCCCGGGTACTCGCCTGGCCGCTCGGCGGTCTTGGCGGTCTCGCCCTCGGTGCGACCTGGGCCGCCGACCGCGTATACATGCAGCGGATCTCCCCGCCGCGCCATCTCGGAGAGTTCTACGGCCTCTATGCCACGGTGGGTCGATTCGCCACCTTCCTCGGACCACTGGTCTGGGGAGTGGTGGTGACGGTGGCTGGTCTACCCCGCGAGGTGGCGCTGCTCGCCCTGCTGGGGTTCCTGGTGGCGGCCCGTTTCGTCCTTCAGGGAGTCGACGATCGTCCCCGCGATTGGACTCCGGCCGAACTCTCCGCCGGCTGAGGGCGGCGCCGCTCCCAGTCGGGGGCGCGATACTTCAGCCTGCCGTCCTCTGAGGAGCCGAGATGTTCGAGCCGTATCGTCCCGAGCCCTACTCCGACTTCTCCGACCCGGGTCGGCGTGCCGCCTATGAGATCGCCCTTGCCGGAGTGCGGTCCCGGTTCGGCAACCGCTACGGACTGGTGATCGGCGGCGAGACCGTCGACACCGCCGAGACCATCATCAGTGTCAACCCGGCCAAACCCGCCGAGGTGGTGGGTGCGGTGGCCTCCGGCGGGATCGCTGAGGCCGAGGCGGCGCTACAGGCGGCGTGGTCGGCATTCGGGGACTGGGCGGCGCGCTCCGCAGTGGAGCGGGCCCGCATCGGGGTGCGCCTTGCCGCCATCATGCGGCGCAACAAGTACGAGCTCGCCGCCATCGAAACCCTGGAGGCGGGGAAGAACTGGATCGAAGCCGAGGCGGACGTGGCCGAGGCGATCGACTTCGTCGACTACTACGCCCGCCAGGCGGTACGACTCGCCGAGCCGCTCGAGGTCGTCCAGGTACCCGGCGAGGAGAACGAGTCTCACCTCATCCCGATCGGTGCCGGTGTCGTCATCCCGCCATGGAATTTTCCGGGGGCGATCCTGATCGGCATGGCGATGGGTCCGGTTCTCGCCGGCAACACCGTCGTGATCAAGCCGGCCTCCAACACACCGGTGATCGGGGCGCGCTGGATGGAGATGGTCGCCGAGGCCGGAGTCCCCAGCGGCGTGATCAACTACCTGCCCGGTGCGGGAAGCGCCATCGGTGATCACCTCGTCGACCACCCCCGCACCCGGTTCGTCAACTTCACCGGGTCCAAAGAGGTAGGACTGCGCATCTCCGAACGGGCGGCCCGGATCGCCCCGGGGCAGAGATGGCTGAAGCGCACCTTTCTGGAGATGGGCGGCAAGGACGCCATGATCGTCGACGAGACCGCAGACCTCGACGCCGCCGCCGTCGACGCGGTCCGTTCCGCCTTCGGGTTCCAGGGGCAGAAGTGCTCGGCGGCGTCGCGCCTCATCCTGGTGGACGACATCCACGATGAGGTGCTCGATGCCGTGGTTACCCGGGCAGGAACCCTCACCATCGGCCCCCCCGAGGAGAATCATCCCGCCGGTCCCGTCATCTCGGGGGCGCAGCACCGCGCCATCCTGTCCGAGATAGACCAGGGCCGGGGTGAGGCCCGCCTGGTGCTCGGGGGAGGGGCGGTGGACCGCGACGGCGGGTGGTACCTCCAGCCGACGATCTTCGCCGGCGTGGACCCCGCCGCCCGGCTCGCCCAGCACGAGATATTCGGCCCGGTACTCTCCGTGATCCGGGCACGCGACTTCGATCACGCCCTGGAGATCGCCAACGGCACCGAGTTCGGGCTCACCGGGGGGCTGTACTCGCGGGACCGCAGCCGCCTGGAACGCGCCCGGCGGGAATTCCACGTCGGCAACCTGTATCTCAACCGCAAGATCACCGGTGCTCTGGTCGGAGTGCAGCCGTTCGGCGGATTCAACATGTCGGGGACCAACTCCAAGGCGGGCGGCCCCGATTACTTGCGCCTCTTCATGGAGATGAAGTCGGTGGCAGAGCGCGTGCCGTCGTAGCGGGTTTCCCGACCTGGGACGGCTAATCTCGGCGGGGCCGGGCGCTCGCCCGGGAAACACCTGAGGGGGTTGCTTTGGGCCGGGAACGGGATCTGGAGCTGATCGCGGCGGTCGATCCCACGGTGGAGCGACTCATGGCCGATCACCGCAGCCGGCGCGAGCAGTGGTATGCCCACGAGTTCGTCCCGTGGGAAAAGGGGCGCAGCTTCCGCGACGAGCCGTGGGAGGAGTCCCACGCCACACTGTCACCCGAGGTGCGCACCGCTCTGGTGCTCAACCTGCTCACCGAGGACAACCTGCCCTACTACCACGCCGAGATCGCGGCGCACATGCCTGAGGGTTCCGCGATGCAGCGTTGGACCCACCTGTGGACCTCGGAGGAAGCGCAGCACTCGATCGCGCTGCGCTCCTACCTCCTCACTTCCCGCAATTGCGACCCGCGCTCCCTCGAGGACGATCGTCGCGTAACGATGGAGGCGGGTCACGACACCGGGTGGCGGGATATTCCGGCGCTTTTCGTCTACACCTCGGCTCAGGAGCTGGCGACCAGGGTGAGTCATCGCAATGCCGGGCGACTCGCCGACGACGAGATCGCCTACGACATCATGGCGCGCATCGCCACAGACGAGAACCACCACTTCCTCTTCTATCGCGGGGTGGCGGCGGCGTTGCTCGAGCAGGAGCCCGAATCGATGCTCGAGGCGATGCACCGCGTCTTCTCCAAGTTCGCCATGCCTGGCACCGTCATCCCCGGGTTCGTGCGGCGGGCGGTAGACATGGCGCGAGTCGGCGTCTACAACCTCCGCATCCATCACGACAGGGTGTTGCTGCCGTTGATTCGCGACTGGGGCATCGAGAACCTGACCGGTCTCAGCTCACGGGCCCGCGAGCTGCAACAGAAGGTGATGGACCTCCCCGCCACCGTGCTGCGGCGCGCCGAGGTGTTCGAGCGGAGGATGGGTATCACCCCGGCGTGAGCCGGCGTCAACCGCGATAGGGCGCCACGTAGGCGGCAATGGCGGCGAAGTGGACCGCAGCCGCCACTACCACCAACACGTGAAACGCCTCGTGATACGAGAACACCCGGGGCCACAAACGGGGTCGTCCGGTGACGAGGAACACCATCCCCACGGTGTAGCAGACGCCGCCGATCCCCATCAGCACGAGCGGGGTTCCGGGAAGACGCTGTGACAGCGGCCAGAGCAGGAGCACCGCGAGCCATCCCTGGGTGGTGGACAGGGCAACCGATGCCCAGTGGCGCGGCCCCTTCGACACGGCGCGGTGGATGGCGCCGAATGCCACGATGCCCCATTGCACCACGAGAGTGACGACCTCGAGCCAGCCTTCGAGCATGATCACCGCGATCGGGGTGAAGGTGCCGGCGACGAGCACGTTGATCATCGTGTGGTCCAGCTTCTGCATGCGCACCTTCCACACGGCCTGCCACGGGACCGAGTGGTACAGGGAAGAGGTGGTGAAGAGGGCCACCAGGCTGACACCGAATGCGACCAGACTGAGGCGCCGCCCCAACCCGCCCGGACTCAGGGCCACCAGGAGCACTCCCGCCACAAGGAAGCCGGCAGCGGCGATCCCGTGGAGGATTCCCCGTACCGGGTGGGTCATTTTTCCGAGCCGGAGCCGATCTTGGGGGTCCACTTCTGGCCAGCGTAGGTCGATGTCCCCCGCTACCCGGGGAGTCGTGGTCATAGGATGGGCCGACGGCAGTGTCAGCCTCCAGGCCTCGCTCGACGAGAGCGTCTCCTCCAACACCGTCGAGTTCGGAGTCTCCGGAGGCTGCAACCAGCTGGACTGATCAACCCCCGATGAACGACATCTCCACCTTCTCCCAACCGGCGGTGGCGGTTGA
>CAYTTU010000059.1:0-8124 GCA_964440905.1 uncultured Acidimicrobiia bacterium
GGGTTCAACGACTCCAAGCCCAAGCTGTACGTGCTGGACATGTTTCCCTACCCGTCGGGTGAGGGGCTGCACGTCGGCCACCTGGTGGGCTATATCGGCACCGACATCTTCTCCCGCTACCACCGTATGCGGGGTTCCAACGTGCTCCATCCGATGGGATTCGATTCGTTCGGGCTCCCCGCCGAGCAGTACGCCGTCGAGACCGGAGTGCACCCGGCGGTCACCACCGAGCGCAACGAAGCCAACTATCAGCGCCAGATGCGGGCGGCGGCGTTGTCCTACGACTGGGACCGGAGGTTCTCCACCACCGATCCGGACTACTACCGCTGGACCCAGTGGATCTTCCTGCGGCTGTTCGACTCGTGGTTCGATGCGGCGGCGGACAAGGCGCGGCCCATCGCCGAGCTGGAGCAGGAGTTGGAGAGCGGCAAGCGCGAGGCCGGGGAAAAGACCTGGTCTGCCCTGAGCGCCGCCGAGCGACGCACCTTCATCGACGCCCACCGTCTCGCCTACCTGGCGGAGGTGATGGTCAACTGGTGCCCGGCGCTGGGGACGGTGCTGGCCAACGAAGAGGTCACCAGCGACGGCCGCTCCGAGCGGGGCGACTTCCCGGTATACCGCCGTCCGCTGCGCCAGTGGATGTTGCGCATCACCGCCTACGCCGACCGCCTGATCGACGACCTTGACCTGGTGGATTGGCCGGAGTCGATCAAGACCCAGCAACGCAATTGGATCGGACGCAGCGCGGGTGCCGCCATTCGTTTCGAGGTGGCCGACTCGTCACAGGTGATCGAAGTGTTCACCACGCGGCCGGACACGGTGTTCGGGGCGACCTACATGGTGCTCGCCCCGGAGCATCCCCTGGTGGATGTTCTCACCGCGACGGCGTGGCCTGCGGGCACCAGGAAGCCGTGGACCGGGGGGGCGGCCACCCCGGCAGAGGCGGTGGGTGGGTATCGCGGCGCCGCGGGACGCAAGACCGAACTGGATCGCCAGACCGATCTCAAGGAGAAGACCGGAGTCTTCACCGGTTCGTACTGCGTCAACCCGGCCAACGGGGAGCGCATCCCGATCTTCGTCGCCGACTACGTCCTGATGGGTTACGGCACCGGGGCGATCATGGCGGTCCCCGGTCAGGACGAGCGGGACTGGGAGTTCGCCGAGCAGTTCGACCTGCCCATCGTGCGCACCGTGCAGCCTTCAGGCGGATTCGAGGGCCAGGCCTACCTGGGCGATGGTGCGGCGATCAACAGCGGCTTCCTCGACGGTCTCGGGGTGGCCGATGCCAAGGCGGCGATCATCGACTGGCTGGGGGCCAACGGTCACGGCCGGGGCACGGTCTCGTACAAACTGCGCGACTGGCTGTTCAGCCGGCAGCGCTACTGGGGGGAGCCGATCCCGATCCTGCACGGGCCCGACGGGGAACTTCGTCCGGTGGCCGACGCCGAACTGCCGCTGCTGTTGCCCGAGATCGACGACTACCGCCCGGGATCGTCCGACGACGAGAACGCCGATCCGGTGCCGGCACTGGCCCGGGTGGGCGAGGAGTGGCGCACCGTCGTCATTGACGGGGTGCGCTACCAGCGCGAACTGAACACGATGCCGCAGTGGGCGGGGTCGTGCTGGTACTACCTGCGCTTCCTCGACCCACGCAACGCCCACAACCCGGTGGGTCCCGCCGCCGAGCGCTACTGGATGGGCGAGTCCGGGGTGGACCTCTATGTCGGCGGGGTGGAGCATGCCGTGCTGCACCTGCTCTATGCCCGGTTCTGGCACAAGGTGCTGTTCGACTTGGGCCATGTCTCCACCGCGGAGCCGTTCGGACGGCTGTTCAACCAGGGGCTGATCATGGCCCACGCCTACAAGGACGCCCGGGGGTTCTGGGTGCCGGTGGAGAAAGTCGAGGCCCGCGATGGCGGCTACTGGGCGGACGGGGAGTTGGTGGACCAGTCCTACGGACGCATGGGCAAGTCGAAGAAGAACTCGGTCAACCCCGACGACTTCTACGAGGAGTTCGGGGTCGACGCCCTGCGCCTCTATGAGATGTTCATGGGACCGCTCGACTCCTCCAAGCCGTGGACCACCCGCGACATCGTCGGGATCGTGCGCTTCCTGCACCGGCTGTGGCGCAACCTGATCGATCCCGAGGACGGGAGGCTGCTGGTCGACGATGCCCCCGCCGCCGAGCCGCTGCGCCGGTTGCTGCATCGCACCATCAAGGCGGTCACCGACGACATGGAGGCGCTGCGGATCAACACCGCCATCGCCCGGTTCTTCGAGTTGAACAACGAACTGGTGGCGGCGGAGCGCATCCCCCGCGAGGTGGCCGACGCCTTCGTGCGGCTGATCGCCCCGGTGGCCCCACACATTGCCGAGGAGCTGTGGGAACGGCTCGGTCATGACACCTCGGTGGCCTACGCCCCCTGGCCGCCCTACGACCCGGAGCTGGCGGCGGAGGACACGGTGACGATGGTGATCCAGGTCGACGGCAAGGTGCGGGACCGCGTCGAGGTTCCCGCTGACCTGGGGGAGAACGCCGCGCTGGAGCTGGCGCTGGCCTCGGAGAAGGTGCAGGCCCTGCTCGGAGGGAAAGAGCCCGCTCGGGTGGTGGTGCGCCCCCCGACTCTGGTCAACATCGTCACCCGGTGATCGCACCGCCCCCCGACCCGGCGCCGGACACCCTGCGGCCCTGGCGGGTGTGGGATGCGGTTGGCGCCCTCCTCGCCGGTCTGGCCGCCTCGATCGTGGGCGCGGTGTTCGTTCGCTCCGATGGACTGAGCACTCTCGAGTTGTTCGCCCTGGTGCTGCCGCTGCAGTCGCTGGGCACCTTGGCGGCGGCGTGGTGGATGGCGCGCCGCCGCGGTCCGGTGCGCCAGGTGCTGGCGCTGCGGGCGCGTTGGGGCGACCTGGTGGGGGTGGCAGTGGGTGCCGGGATCCAGATCGCTGCCGCCGCGGTGGCGCTGTCGGTGGTGGAGACGTTCTTCGACGGCGAGGTGCCTGGCCAGGAACTGGTCGTTGACGCCGGTGATGCCGCCGGGTGGGGGGTGCGGGCGCTGGTGGTGCTGGGACTGGTGGTGCTGGGCCCGATCGCCGAGGAGGTGGTGTTCCGCGGGATGCTGCTCCCGGCGCTGCTCCACCGCGGGCGGCGCTTCGCGGTGTGGGTGTCGAGTGCGGTGTTCGCCCTGATCCACCTGGTCGATCCCAACGCCGCCTTCTCGCTGCCGTTCCTCTTCGTGCTCTCCGTGGTGCTGGCCAACGAACGTCTCCGCACCGGAGGCCTCGCCCGCCCGGTAGCGATCCACGCCGGGTTCAATTTGGTGACGGTTGTCGCAGTGTTTGTGGCCTGAGGGAGTTCGGAGTTTGGAGTTCGGAGTTCCCAGACGCGTGGCGGGTTGGCTGTCAGCTCTTAGCTTCCGGCTTCTGAACTCTGAACTCTGAACTCCAAACTCTCAACTCCTCCCCACGGGGGTCTTCCCTCGCGCTGCTGGCTCTGATACACCGCCCCGCGTGTCCCGCACCTGGCTCACCGCTGCCGGCATCGCCATCGCTGGGGCGGCCGCGGCGTTTCTGCTGTGGCCGGCTCCTGCAGCGCTGCCCCGGGTCGAGGTGGCAGCGCCGCGTCCCGGGATGACCACGCTCACCGTGCACGTGTCCGGGGCAGTGGCAGCTCCCGGTCTGGTGTCGCTCCCTTCGGGATCACGGGTGGCCGATGCGGTGGTCGCCGCCGGTGGGGCGCTCCCCGGGGCCGACCTCGCCGCCCTCAACCTGGCGGCGCCGCTGGCCGACGGCCAGCAACTCGTGGTCCCCGTCGCCTCGGCCGACGGAGTCGCGGTGGTGGCCGCCGACGGCCGGGTACGAATCAACACCGCCGACGCCGCGGATCTCGAGGGGCTCCCCGGGGTGGGACCGGTGCTGGCGGAGCGGATCGTCGCTCATCGCGACGCCCACGGACCCTTTACCACCGTGGAGGATCTGCTGGCGGTGCCCGGCATCGGTGAGGCCAAGCTGGCGGCGATGCGGGACCGCGTGATCGTCCCCTGAGCATCCTCCCGGCGCCGGGGGAGAGGTGGGCGATCGGTTGCGGCGCCGCCGCTCTCACCGGGGCGCTGGTGGCCCGCCACACCGCGGTGGCGGCCGTGGTGCTGCTCGGCGGTGTCGTCATTGCCGCGGTCTTACGGCGCACCCGGACGGTGCTGCTGGTGGCGGTGGTCATCGCCGGGCTCGCCTCGGGTCATCTCGCCGCCGCCCGCGACCGGCCACCGCCGCCGCTGGACCAACCCGGTTCGGTGGTGCTGCTCGGAGTCGTGGTGGGCGACCCGGCGGCCAACGGCGACGGGTGGCGACTGGTGGTGGAGCCCACGGTGCGCCGGAGCGACCAGGGCTGGGAGCCGTGGGCGGCGCCCCGGGTGGCAGTGATCGGCGAGCCACCATTCGTGGCTGCAGGGGAGCCCGTGCTGGTGGCGGGGACGATGGCCGCGGCGCAGTTCCGTACCCGGCACGGCTGGGTGGCGGCGGTGGTGCAAGCCGATCGGATCGAGCGACTCGGTGAGGCGGCCAACCCTATGCTGCGGCTGGGCAACCGATTGCGCACCCGGGTGCTGGGTGGTCTTCACGGGGTCGCCAGCACCGCGGAGGGCGCCCTGGTGTCGGGGTTCCTCATCGGGGAGGTGTCCCGGCTGCCCGAAGCGGACGCCGAGGCGTTGCGTGCCGCCGGGCTGAGCCACTACGTGGCGGTGTCGGGGAGCAACGTCGGCCTCTTCCTCGGGGCGTGGTGGCTTGCCGCCGGACCTCTGGCGTGGCGGCCCCGGCGGCGCGCCCTGGTGGGGCTCATCGGGCTGATGCTGTTCGTGGTGGCCACCCGCTGGGAGCCGTCGGTGTTGCGCGCCGCACTGATGGCCGCCCTGGTGCTCGGGGGGCGACTGGTGGGTCGCACCGTGACTCCTTGGGAGGCGCTCGGGTGGTCGGTGGCGCTGCTGGTGGTGGCCGACGGGTCGCTGGCACTGCGCCCCGGGTTTCAGTTGTCGGTGGCGGCGACGGCGGGGATCCTCGCCGGGATTCCGGTGTGGCCACAGCGCCGACCCCGCTGGGTGTGGGCCACCCTGGGGGCGACGGTGCTCGCCCAGGTGGCGGTGGCGCCGCTCCTTCTGGCCCACTTCGGGACGGTGCCGCTGCTGGCGCCGCTCACCAACCTCATCGCCGCCCCGCTGGTGGTGACCGCCACCGCCCTCGGCGGGATCGGGGCGCTACTCGGGGCCGACCGTCTGGTGCATCTGGCGACCCTGCCCGCGTCGGTGGTGTTACATCTCGCCCGCGGCGCCGCCGACCTGCCCCAACTCGGAGTGGCCGCCATGGTGCTGGTGGGGGCGCTGGGGTTGCTCGGAGTGGTGCTTCGCGGCCTGCGACCCGTGCTCGCCATGGCGACGGTGGTCGTGGTGGCGGTGGCGGTAATCCCCGCCGGTCCTCCCGACGGCCCCGAGGTGTGGTTTCTCGACGTCGGACAGGGCGACGCCGCCCTGGTGCGGGGACCGGGAGGCGAGGTGGTGCTGATCGACGGTGGCCCGGACCCGGTGGTGCTGCGCTCCCACCTGCGTCGCGCCGGGGTACGTCGCATCGACCTGCTGGTGATCTCACACCGTCACGCCGATCACACCACCGGTCTGGTGGGGCTGCACGTCCCCGTGGGGCGGGTATGGCATCCGCCCCAGCTCGGCGATGGTCCGCCGTTCGACGCCGTGATCGCCGAGCAGTCCGCCAGCGGCGCCATCGTCGAAGTGCCGGTGGCGGGCACCGTGGCAACCGTGGGTTCGCTCACTCTCGAGGTGCTGGCGCCGCGGCGAATCTATGCCTCACCCAACGACGGGTCGCTGGTGGTGCGATTGGTCGCCGGTGGGATCGACGTGCTGTTCAGCGGCGACGTCGAGGCGATCGCCCAGGCGGATCTCGGGCCGTTGCCGGCGACGGTGCTCAAGGTGCCCCACCAGGGGGCGGCCACTTCCGATCTCGACTGGATCACCGCCTCAGCGCCGGCGATCGCGGTGATCAGTGTTGGACCCAACGACTTCGGCCACCCCTCGCCCGAGGTGGTGGCGGCACTGCAGGCGACCGGGGCGGTGGTGTATCGCACCGACCACCACGGCACCGTCCGGCTCCGTCTCGATCGCCTGGCGCTACCGTCGCCGCGGTGAAGGCCCTTCATGCCGTCGTCGGTCCCCGCGAGGCCGGTCCCGGTGAGCGCCAGGACATGCTGGCTCGCGCCCATGCCCTCCTCGCCAACGTCGGAGTGGATGCGGTGGAGCGCATCGACGTCCCCGGCAGGGGAGGGGGCGAGGAGCCCGACGGCCCGCGGGTCGAGGTGGGACGACTGATCCCGGCGTTGCAGAGTGGTTCACTGTTCGGAGGACGGCGCGGCATCCTGGTGGTCGATGCCCATCAGCTCCAGGTGGCCGAGGCGACCATGGTCGCCGGGCTGGCCACCGGGCTCGATCCGGATTCGGTGATGCTGGTGCTGGTTGCCGAGGGCTCCATCCCCGCCACGCTGGCCAAGGTGGTCAAGGCGGAGGGGGAGACCCACACGGTGAAGCGGCTCAACGAGCGCGACGCCCTCGACTGGGTGCGCGATGCCGGCCGGGAGCGCCGCCTCAAGGTGGAGGCCGCGGCGGCGACGGCGCTGGTGCAGCGCTTCGGCACCGACACCGCTGCCATCGGTCAGGCCCTCGACCAGATGGAGGGCTCGGGGACGGTGACCGTGGCGATGGTGGCGGAGCGGTTCCGCAACCGCCCCGACGAGCCGATGTGGCATTACGCCGATGCGGTGGGCGCCGGTGATGTCGGACAGGCACTGCGCCGTCTCGCCGACTTCCTCACCCACGGCCACCCGCTGCAGCTGCTCGCCTTCTTGGAGTCCGATCTGCGGCGCCGCGCCCTGGCCCGATCAGCGCCCTCGATCGAGGTGTTTGCCGGATGGATGGACACCACCCCCAACCACTATCCGACCGAGAAGGCGTGGAAGGCTCGTGACCGGGTGAGCGACGACGACCTGCGCCGCGCCCTGGGGGCGATCGCCCGGGCCGACGTGGTGCTGAAGAGCGAACCGGAGCCGGTGCACCGGGTGACCATGGAACGGCTCACCGTGGCGTTGGCGCGGTGGTATCGCGGAAGGTGAGACGAGCAGTCACGGCCAGCGCGCCAGTGGGTTGCCCGTTGGCGCCGAGCCACAACGGGTGACGATGCCCTATCCCGGGACGACCGAATCGTTCGTGCCAGAGGCCGTCGCGAACGACACGGCATCACGGGGCGGCCCGCTTCGTTCGATGACTCACTTTACGAACGGGCGTCAGCCCTCGAAGGGTCTAACCCCCAATACCGTCAACTCAAAGCGACCACCCGGCGCCTCGTAGGTCACCGTGGTGCCCACCTTGGCGCCGAGGAGGGCGGCGCCCATCGGGCTGGTCGGGGAGGCCAGCACGTATCCGGGGACCTTGTTCTCCTGGGTGGCGACGAAGACCTCCATCTCGCCACCGTCGCTGCGGCGCACCCGGGCGAGGCTGCCAACGGTCACCTGATCGCTCACCTCGGCTTCGCGCACCTCGGCGGTGTCGAGGATGTGCTGAATCTTGCGGATCCGGGCCTCCATGAGGCCCTGCTCGTTCTTGGCGGCGTCGTAGTCGCCGTTCTCCGAGATGTCACCGTGGGAGCGCGCTTCGGCGATGCGCTCCGACATCTCCTGGCGCCCCGCGGAAAGCAGATGCTCCAGCTCTTCGAAGAGCTTGCGGTGAGCCGCCGGGGTGAGCCAAACGGCCTGGGCGTCGACCATGGGTTGTCCCCTCGTTTCGGTCAGCCCGAGGCGTTGACCCGCTTGGCCAGCCGCGACTTGCGCCGGGCGGCGGTGCGCTTGTGCAGGATGCCCTTGGCGGCGGCGCTGTCAATGCGCTTCTGGGCGGCCCGGAAGGCGGCGTCCTTGGCGGCGGGGTCGCCGGAGGCGGCCTCGGTGGCCGTCTTGATGCGGGTCTTCAGCTCGGAGCGAACCGCCAGGCCGCGAGCGTGACGCTTCACGTTCTGGCGGTTGCGCTTGATCTGGGAGGCGATGTTGGCCATGGATGTAGAACCATTTCGATGCGGGGGAAC
>CAYTTU010000060.1:0-13459 GCA_964440905.1 uncultured Acidimicrobiia bacterium
GGGAGGGTGCGGTTGCGCCTTCCCGTCGCCGACGCGGCCCCCGAGTTCGTGCGCAGCGTCACCGGTGAGATCATCGCCGGACGCGGTGACCTGCTCCCGGTGTCCGCCCTCCCCGCCGACGGCACCTTCCCCACCGACACCGCCCGCTGGGAGAAGCGGTCTATCGCCGACGAGATCCCGGTGTGGGACGCCGACATCTGCATCGACTGCGGTCGCTGCGCCCTGGTGTGTCCCCACGCCGCCATCCGAATTGCGTATGTCGATCCCGCCGACCTGGTGGGAGCCCCCGATGGGTTCCTGCACCGTGCCACGGTCGGCAAGGACTTCCCCGACAAGCGACTGGTGATCTCGGTGGCACCCGACGACTGCACCGGTTGCTCCGTGTGTGCGGATGTGTGCCCGGCGCGCAGCAAGGAGCTGGTCAAGCACAAGGCGCTCGACATGATGCCCAAGGGGCCGATCCTGGAGAAGGAGCGGGTGCACTTCGAGTTCTTCCTCGGACTGCCTCCGATCGACCGCCGCCAGGTGGCGGTGGCCACGCTCAAGGGGTCCCAGGCGTTGCAGCCGCTGTTCGAGTTCAGCGGTGCCTGTTCCGGATGCGGGGAGACCCCGTACATCAAGCTTCTCACCCAGTTGTTCGGGGACCGAATGCTGGTGGCCAACGCCACTGGCTGCTCATCGATTTATGGGGGCAACCTGCCGACGACACCGTGGTCGGTGGATGCCGCCGGTCGGGGTCCGGCGTGGTCGAACTCGCTCTTCGAGGACAACGCCGAGTTCGGGCTGGGGATGCGTCTCGGTGCCGACGCCCGTCACCAGGTGGCGGTTCGCATGGTGCGCAGTCTCTCTTCTGTGCTCGGCGAGGAGTTGGTCGAGGGACTCGCCTCCGCCGATCAGACCACCGAGGTGGGCCTGTACGACCAGCGGGTCCGCGTCTCCGAGGCGCGTCGTCTGATCGAGGCGGTGGGTACCGCTGAGGCTGCGGCGGCACTGCCGATGCTCGACTCGCTGATTCGCAAGAGCGTGTGGATCGTCGGCGGGGACGGATGGGCCTACGACATCGGCTTCGGCGGCGTCGACCACGTGCTCGCCTCGGGTCGGGACGTCAACATCCTCGTGCTCGACACCGAGGTGTACTCCAACACCGGAGGCCAAGCCTCGAAGGCGACGCCGCGTGGCGCGGTGGCCAAGTTCGCCGCCGCCGGCAAGTCCACTGCCAAGAAGGACCTGGGGATGATCGCCATGGCCTACGGCACCGCCTATGTCGCCCAGATCGCCATGGGGGCCAACATGACCCAGACCGTCAAGGCGCTTGCGGAGGCGGAGGCCTACCCCGGCCCGTCACTGGTGATTGCCTACAGCCCGTGCATCGCCCACGGGTTTGAACTCGGCAAGCAGATGGAGCACCAGAAAGCGGCTGCTGCCAGTGGCTACTGGCCCCTCTACCGGTTCGATCCCCGGCTCGCCGCGTCCGAGGACAAGCCGTTTGCCCTCGACTCCCGCCCCCCCTCGATGCCCTTCAATGAGTTCGCCGCAACCGAGGCGCGCTTCTCGATGCTCGCCAGCGCCGATCCGGAGCGTTCTGAAGAGCTGCTCAAGGCAGCCCAGGAGGACATCGACGAACGTCGCAGGTTCTACGAGCAGCTGGCCGGACTGGAGCGCGGCCTGCCCGGTGAGGAGGTGCCGGTATGAAACCAGACCTCACCACCCGCTATCTGGGGATGACCCTGCGCAATCCTTTCGTGATCTCAGCCTCCCCGATTGGCCGGGATCTCGACCGAGTGCTGCTCCTGGAGGCGGCCGGGGCCTCGGCTCTCGTCTTGCCGTCACTGTTCGAGGAGCAGATCGAACACGACTCCTTCCAGGTGCATGCCGCGCTGGAACACGGTGCCGAGTCGTATCCGGAGGCGCTGTCGTACCTACCCGACCTCACCGGGTACAACACCGGACCCGATCGCTACCTGCGCCTCATCAACCGGGCCCGTGCCGAACTGCGCATCCCGGTGATCGCCTCGCTCAACGGCGCCTCCCCGGGGGGGTGGACCGATTACGCCCGGCGAATGCAGGACTCCGGCGCCCACGCCCTGGAGCTGAACGTCTACTTCGTTGCGGCCGGTCTCGACGACACCGCGGCGGAGGTGGAGCAGCGCTACCTCGACATCGTGACCGCGGTGCGCAAGGCGATCACCATTCCGTTGGCGGTCAAGGTCGGGCCGCACTTCTCGGCGATGGCGGCCATGGCGCGCCGCATCGTCGAGGCGGGCGCCGACGGGTTGGTGCTGTTCAACCGCTTCTACCAGCCCGACATCGACCTGGAGAACCTGGTGGTGGTCCCCGACCTGCGACTGAGCACCTCCGTCGAGTTGCGCCTTCCGCTGCGCTGGATCGCCATACTCCACGGCCGGACTTCGGCATCGCTCGCCGCCACATCCGGCGTCCACGATCACCTTGACGCGCTCAAACTGCTGCTCGCCGGCGCCGACGTGACCATGACCGCATCGGCGCTTCTCACGAAGGGTCCGGGGTGGATCGAGTCGGCAGTGGCTGGTCTCGGTTCGTGGATGACGGATCACGAGTACGACTCGGTCGAACAGCTCAAGGGCTCGATGTCGTGGCGCGGCGCCCCCAATCCCGCCGCCTTCGCCCGGGCGAACTACATGGAGACGTTGGCGGGCTACGAAATCCCTCGATAGCGACTCGGGCGCGGTTTGTAAGGCGGTCGCCCGTCGCCCGTCGCCCGCCCGAGCAAACAGCAAACGTTCATCGGGTGTCGGGTGTCGGGTGTCGGGTGTCGGGTGTCGGGTGTCGGGTGTCGGGTGTCGGGTGTTCACGCACCGGCGCGGTTGAACGTCATATGGGTGACACCGCTGGGTGACGAGATGGCTTCGATCGCGTACGCCTTCTCGAGGCCCTCGAGTCCGTCCCAGAGGCGCACACCTCGGCCGAGCAGGATCGGGACCACCACGATGTGCATGTAGTCGACGAGCCCCGCCACAAGGAAGTCGCGGAGCATGGTGGGACCTCCGCCAATGCGGACGTCTTGGCCGTCAGCAGCCTCGCGGGCCGTCTCGAGCGCCTGGGCTGGCGAAGCTTCGATGAAATGGAACGTCGTGCCACCCTCCAGCTCGATCGAGGGGCGCGGATGATGCGTGAGGACGAATACCGGTGTGTGGAACGGCGGGTTGGTACCCCACGGGCCATTCCAATCGGGGTCCTCGTGCCATCCGGGCGGGCCGAACTTGCCGGCCCCCATGATTTCGGCGCCGATCCCGGGACCGTGCTGCCGGGCGAAGACGTCGTCGACGCCGCGACTCCCTCCGGGCTGCCACCACTGCGTGGCCATCAACCACTGGTGTAGCCGGTGCCCGGCATGCCCGAAGAAGGCATTGCGGCTTAGGCCCTCTCCGGTGCCGAAACCGTCGAGCGAGATGGCGAAGCTGTGGACCCGGGCAAGTGACATGGCTGGTTCTCCCTCTTATGCGATGGCGTGTTGGTGTGTGGTGCCTGGCTGGCTCCAGCGGACAGCGGACAGCTGACAGCTCACAACGCCAGTTCCCATACTCCCGCGGTGTGGAACTCGAACCCGAGCCGGGTGAAGGGAGTTTCGAGCCAGTCCACGGACGGCACCCACACCCGGGCTTCGGCAACCCCGTACTCCGTCGCCAGATCGATGATGGCCCGGGCCATCGCCCGGGCATCGTCGCGGGCGGTCTCCATCCAATGGACCAGCAGCATGTTGTCGTCGCGGTCGACTTCGGCGATCGCCCATCCCGGCCTTCCTTCATAGAGGTCGCGGTGGCGCGCCGCCTCTACCAGATGGTCGAGCAACATGCGCCGCCACTGCCACCCCGTGGGCATGAGCCCGTGGGCGTGGCGCGCCAGCTCGCCGGTGGACCACGAGAGGAAGGCCGGTTCCGCCTCAGCCGACGGCGCCACTTCGAGCCGTTCCGGCGGGGGCACGCGGCGACCGCCGTTGCCTTCGGGTACTGGTGAGCCCTCGCCGATGGCGCGTCCCCCGCGGCGCCAGTCGCCGATCTTGCGGAAACCCATGGATATCACCTGGGCCTGGGACGGTGCATTGCGCTCATCGACGGCGAGCCGGGCCACGGTGGCGCCACCATGGCGCGCCCAGTCCCACAACACCGCGCTGATGGCTGTGGCGATGCCCTTGCGGCGATGGTCGGGGTGCACCCGGATCCCCTGGGCCCACGCCTCGCTCGGAGACACCATCGTCCCGGTGACCGTGCCGATGATCCCTCCACTCTCCTCGGCGACGATCACCTCGGAGGCGGGGCTGTCGATCCACTCCGGCAGCATTTCGGCGACGTAGTCGCCCCAGTCGAAGGTGTCCTGGGTCCACCCGGCGATGAGCGGCACGTCGGCATGGGTGGCAGGACGGATGAGCACGCCGGGAGGCTATATCAGCTGTGAGCTGTGAGAGAAGTTTGGAGTTTGGAGTTTTGAGTTTGGAGTTTGGAGTCTGGACTCAGGACTCAGGACTCTGAACTCCACACTCTGAACTCTGAACTCAATATTCCGCCAGCTCCCGCGCCCGGTTCACGATCCCCTCGACATTGGGCATCAGCTGCTCTTCCAGGTTTCCGGCAAAGGGGAACGAGGGGACATCGGGGCTGGCATAGCGGCGCACCGGGGCATCGAGCCACTCGAAGGCCTTCTCGGCGATCTGGGCCGACACTTCCCCGCCAAAACCGCCGAACTCGTTGTCCTCGTACACGATGAGGATCTTGGAGGTCCGCATCACCGCGGCCTCGATGGACGGCCAGTCGAGCGGCTTGATCGAGCGCAGGTCCAGCACCTCGGCCTCAATCCCCTCCGCGGCGAGGAGATCGGCGGCCTCGACGGAGAAGTGCGCCATGGTGCCGTAGGCGATGATGGTGAGGTCGTGTCCCGGCCGTCGCAGCGCCGCCTTGCCGATGGGCACCCGGTGGGCGCCCGGAGGCACCAGGCCTTTGGCGAGGCGATAGAGCTTCTTCGGCTCGAGGAACATCACCGGGTCGGGGTCCTCGTGCGCCGCCCACAACAGGCCCTTGGCATCCGCCGGGGTGGACGGGATCACCACCTTGAGACCGGGGATATGGGCGTACAGCGCCTCGATCGACTGGCTGTGGTACATGGCGCCGTGGATCCCGCCGCCATAGGGAACCCGGATCACCATCGAGGACGTCCAGCCGCCGTTGGTGCGGTAGTGGAGGCGAGCAACCTCGGAGACGATCTGGTCGAAGGCGGGATGGATGAAGTCGGCGAACTGGATCTCCGGCAGCGGGCGGCCGCCTGCTGCAGCGACGCCAACGGCGACACCAATGATCAGCGACTCCGCTAGCGGCATGTTGAACGACCGGTCGGCGCCGAAGGCCTTGGTGAGGCCAACGGTCGACTTGAAGACCCCGCCCTTGGGGTCCGCCACGTCCTCACCGAAGACCGAGGCCCGCTCGTCGGCGGCGAGGATCTCATGCAGGGTCTCGTTGATGGCAGTGACCAGGTTCTTCTCGTCGCCGGCCGGGGCCGCCTCCGGTGCCGTGACCGCCTCGGTCGGCGTGATCGGATTGGCGTAGACGAAGGAGAACGGGTCGGTCGGGTCGGGGGCGCTCTCCGACCGCTCCACAGCACCGCTCACCTCGGCGAGCACTTCCTCCTCGAGCCGCGCCTCCATGGCGTCGTCGAGCATCCGGTTCTCGACCAGGTACTGGCGCAGGATCCCGATCGGATCCCGCTTGCGCCACATCTCCACCTCCTCGGCGCTGCGGTAGAGCTTGTCGTCGTCATCGGAGGTGTGGGCGTAGTGGCGGTAGGTGAGGGCCTCGATGAATGACGGTCCCTCGCCGGCGCGGGCCCGGGCGACCGCCTCCGTGGCGGCCCGATACACCTCGAGAATGTCATTGCCGTCGATCGACTCCGCAGCGATCCCGTAGCCCGAGGCGCGATCCGCCAGGCTTCCCGCCACCTCCTGGGAGACCGGGACCGAGATGGCGTACTGGTTGTTCTCGATCACGAACACCACCGGAAGCACGTGCACCGCGGCGAAGTTGAGTGCCTCGTGGAAGTCACCCTCCGAGGTGGATCCTTCCCCGCCCCACACCATGACGACTCCCGGCTTGCCGGTGCGGCGCAGCTCTTTGGCGATCCCGGCGGCATGGGGGTACTGAGTGGCGATCACCGAGGAGTGGCTGAAGATGCGCAACCCGGGGTGCGACCAGTGATTTGGCATCTGCCGTCCCCCGCTGTTGGGGTCTGCGGCCTTGGAGAACACGCCGAGGAACTGCTCCTCAGCGGTCATGCCAAGAGCGAGGGCGGCGGCGACGTCCCGGTAGTAGGGGAGCGCCCAGTCGTGCTCCCGGTCCAGGGCCATCGCGGTCCCCACTTGGGCGGCCTCGTGACCCGACGACGACACGACGAACGGGGCCCGACCCTGGCGGTTGAGCGCCCACATGCGGTCGTCGACTCGTCTGGCCAGGAGCATCGTGCGATACATGCGCAGCAGCACGTCGTCGCTGATGCCGAGATCGAGATGATTGTGCGCGGGGGTGATGCCGATCGCCACTACGGGAACCTCTCAGGTTTGTGCCGATGGGTCGCCTGCCGGCAGACGGGGCGAGCCTATCAGGAACCGCTCCGCCGACGGCCGGCCTTAGTTTCTGTCGTCGCCGCTGCGGCGGAACAGCCGCAGGTTGCCGATCTCCTCGATGCGCTGGTTGGCCAGATCCACTGCGGCACGGTTCGGGGTGAGGTTGCGCTCCCGTGCCGTCTCCAAGATTCGCAGAGTGGTGTCGTAGACCTTGTCGATGTGGGCTGCAGCCTTCTCCGGGGTGTAGCCGCTGATTTCCTCGCTCACGTTGATGAGACCGCCGGCGTTCACCACGAAGTCGGGCCCGTACACGATGTCGCGGTCGTGGAGCCTGTCGGCATCCTCCGGTGTGGCCAGCTGGTTGTTGGCGGCGCCCACCACGGCGGTACAGCGCAACTGGGCGATCGTCTGCTCGGTGAGCACTCCGCCGAGAGAACACGGCGAGAACAGATCGCACTCCACCGAGAAGATGTCCTCGGTCGACACCACATCCACTTCGGGAAAGCGTGCCTTGATCTTCTCCAGCGCCGGGGGATACACGTCGGCGACAGTGACCTTTCCGCCGGCTTCCACAAAGCGGCGCACCAGATCGGAGCCGACCTTGCCCACTCCGAGGACGGCCATCTTCCGGCCGGAGAGGTCCTCCTTGTCGAGGTACTTGAAGACCGCCCGCGCTGCCGCCGCCAGACCGCGCGCCGTCGCCGGGGAGGGGTCACCTGAACCGCCTTCCTCCACCGGTACCCCGACCACCCAGCGGGTCTCGCGCCGGATCATTTCCATGTCGTAGGCATCGGTGCCGACATCCTCGGCGGTGATGTAGCGGCCCCCGAGCGAATCGACGACACGCCCATAGGCACGCCACAGGCGCTCAGACTTCATTTTGCGGTGATCTCCGATGATCACTGCCTTGCCGCCCCCGAGGTCCAAACCGGCGGCGGCCGCCTTGAGGCTCATCGCTGCAGACAGGCGAAGTACGTCTTCTAGTGCTTCGGCCTCGGAGGAGTACGGAAAAAATCGGGTCCCGCCGAGGGCGGGACCGAGAGCAGTGGAGTGGATGGCGATGATGGTCTTGAGGCCGGATACGGGATCGGAGCCGAAGACCACCTCCTCGTGTCCGCGCTCACCGACCGCGTCGAAAACGCTCACGGTGGCTCCTTTCGGGGTCGAATGTTGTCTGCTTCCGAGTGTAGCCCGGGGTGCCTGAAGCCGACCCGGGGACTTGTGCCTGCCTATCGGTACCATCGGACCATGGCAATCGCCGCATACCTCAGGGTGTATGTGCCCGCCGATCGGGCCCCCGCCCCGACCGCTCGGGCGGAGCCGTCCGCCCGGGGTCACCGGATGCTGGTCAGTGGCGACTACGGGGTATTCGAGGAGTCGTTGCGCGACGATGCCTTCGTGATCGAGTACGAAGGTCGCCGGTTCATCTGCCCGCGCCACCCCAGGTTGCGGATGCTCGAAGGCGTGCTCGCCTTTCGCAACGCCTATGCGGGACCGGTGGCGACGATGTTGGTGCCAGAGGTGACCGCCGAACGAGCCGCACGAGAGCTGCGCCGCATGCACAGCCGCCATCCGGGAGTGCGCAGCCACATCCTCACCAGCGCCTTTGCGGTCCCATTGCGCTGGTTCGCCGCATTCGACCCCACCGAACGGATCCTTGCCGAGGTGGATGGCGTGACCACCATCCGGTACCGCACCCGGCTCCGCGAGGCGGTCAAGCGGCTGCGACGGACCGTGGCAGTGCTCGACAACGCCGGGTTCGACGAGGCCATCGTCGAGCCGGTGACGGAGCTGCTCGAGTGGGTCGACGCCTTCTCCGATGACGCGGTTCTGGAACTCGACTACGGAGGCGTCGCCACGTTGTTCTCCTCGGCCGACGTAGCCCTCGACGAGTCCGCCGCCGAAGTCGCTGCCAGCCTCGATGCCCTCGAGGAGGAGGACTACGACACCGCCGGCGAGCACTACAGCGAGGCTGCGTCGCGCTGGGCGCACGCACAGTCGCTCGCCTATGCCAACTGAGTCCAACCCGCAAGGGACGGAGCCTCCCGTCGGGCCGGTGGAGCAGGCGATCCGCGATGCCATCGCCCGAGGCGAGTTCGATCATCTCCCCGGTGTGGGCCGGCCCCTCCCCGACATCGATCGGACCTACGACCCGGACTGGTGGGCCCGCCGCTACGTGGATCGGGCCCGCACGCAGGATGCCGCCGACGAGTTGCGGCGCACGATAAGAGAAGAGCTCCCGCGGTTGCGGGTGATGAAGGATCGGGGTGCGGCGACCGAGCGAGTCGCGGCCTTGAATCGCCGCATCGTGGAAGTGAATTCAGGCCTATCCGAAGGGGAGCCGATTCCACTCGTCGAGCTGTGAGCTGTGAGCGGTCAGCTCATCGCTCATCGCTCATCGCTCATCGCTCATCGCTCATCGCTCATCGCTCATCGCTCATCGCTCATCGCTCATCGCTCTTGAGCTCAGCCGTCTATCTCCACCCCGGCGAGCACCTCTCTGATCGCAGGCACCAGCCGGCCGCGCATCCGCTCCGACCCGATGACGGCGTAGAGCGAAAAGGCGCGGTCTCCGACATGGAAGAAGCGCTGGACGGCCGCTTGGCTGACCACCGGCCCCATGATCGCCCCTGCATTCAGGTCCTCGGGCTGGATGTCGGGCAGCCCCTCTTCGGCAAACAGCACCCTCGAGGCGTCACCCGGTCCGTATTCCACCAGTGCGACGAACACCTGCATAAGCCCGAGGGTCTCGATCACATCGTGGCCAAAGTCGCCCCTTCCCGGAGGAAGCGGGAAGTTGGCGGCGTGGAGAACGATGGGAGCTTGCGCCAGGACCACGTCGGGGACGGGACCCTCACCGGGCAGGCGGTGTTCCCGCGCCGGTTGGTAGATCTCCGCCTCCCATCCGGTTGGGATCTCGACGGCGATTCGGGGTCCGGTCACCCTCATGGCGCCAACTCCAGAGGGGCCACCGCCGCAGCGAGCAGAGCGGCCCCGATCGCCGCCCACCGTCCCACAGGAGCGAGCCGGGCCATCCGTCGGAAGTAGGAGCGCAGGCCCGCGGGGTCGACGACAGAGCGAACCGTCAGCAATGCCGCACCCCGCACCAAGCCGAACCACACCCCGATCAGGGCGCCGTGTACCGGGGATGCGGTGAGTGCCGCCAGGATCCACAGCAGATAGATGGTGGCCGTCTTGATGAAGGTCATGACACCGGTTCCGAGCTCGAAACCGAAACCCGCCCCGTACACCCACGACCGGTACCGACTCAGCCACGACTCGTTCACCTGGCGTTCCGGAGAGGGCACCTGCCAGCTGAATCCGTCGGCGGCGGCGGCGAGGACGGCCAGGGCGACGACCGCAACCGTCACCGTGGACTCGTCGAGGCGCGAGAGCAGCACGGCCCCAAGCGACCCGGCGATGACACCGACCGTGGCCCCGCCAGCAACGGACCCGAGCAGGTACCACGCTGCGGTTGCTCCCCATCGGTTCCCTCGGGCCCGCTCACCGAGCGGATGGATGCTTGACAGCATCGACTCTCCTCAAGGCGACCAGTGGGAACGGATGGCACCACCGACGGCGACGATCAGGGCAGGCAATAGGGCTGGGTTCAACTCTGGTCCTCCGTGTCGTGATAGAGGCTGGGATGGCCCGGAGTGATCCCGTGAGCGGCCAGTGTCTCATCCGACGCCTGCAAGCGTTGGCCCGTGTCGCCGCGGGTCAGGCGGGTACCCCGCAAGACCCCACCGTCCGCGGCTGCCTGGGCGAGCAGCGATTCGAGTTGATGCCACGTGGCGGCAGCACCCTCTCCGGCGATTCGTCCCGAGGGCCCGTCGACCAGGATGAAATACGGGGTGATGGGCACGCCGTAGGCGTCCCACGCCGTGGTGCTCATCAGGGTCGTGAATCGGTCGGGCGCCTTGGCTTCGATGGCAGTCGGGCTCTCCGCCTCAGCGCCTTTGGTGACTATGACGAGCCGGGTGTCGGTACCCGGCAGGTCGAGTTGCTCAGCCTGGTTGAAGGCATCCCAGAAGGCTGCGCAGGTGAGGCACCCGGAGGAGAGGAAGGCCAGCAGGGTGGTGTGCTCGACCCCGACGACGCCCACCGCTCGGCTCCGTCCTGATGGGGTGACGCCGGAGAGGTCGTGAGCGGTGTCGCCCTCGGTCAGCCGGACCGGTACCGGCGGCGCGGCGGCGTGTCCCGGTTCGAGCTCCACTCCGAGCTCGCGCAGGGCACGCAATATCTCGGCGTGACTCCGGAGCAGCCCGAACACGATGATCACCAGCAGGGCGATCACCACTCCTTCCAAAACGATGAGAGTGGTCATGCCATCAACCCGCTGATGGCCTGTTCGACCGCATTCGAGATCACGGAGGTGCCGCCCAGGATCACTGCTTCCGAAGGACCAAGGCGACTGATCTCACCCGCCACCACCGCGGGCAGGTTGTTGGTCTCTAGGAGCAGGAGGGGGGCGCCCGCCGCGGCGGCGGCGGCTCCGCCGGAAAGGGCATCCGGATAGTTGTTTCCCACGGTCACGTACACGGTGTCGGCGCCGGAGGGGAATCCCACTTGTGAGGCGACCACCGCGGTGGCGAAACGGCTGGAGCCAAAGACCCGGGTCACCGGAGCGATCGTGGCCAGCTCACTCTGAACCGCGTTCGACACCGCCCCGGTGCCTCCGACGATGTAGATGGCATCCGGGTCGAGTCGCACCACTTCCTGGCGCACCTGCGTCGGCAGAGACTGCCCGCGGGTCAGCAGCACCGGACCGCCGAGGGTGGCGGCGAGTGGGCCGCCGGCGAGAGCGTCGGCGTATCCCTCGCCAGTGGCGATGACGACGGCCGGGGCGCCGGTGGGGAAGCCGTATGCGCTCACCGCGGCCGAGGTGGCAAAGCGGTCGGTCCCGGCGAGCCGGGACACCGACCCGTAGAGCGCCAACTCGTTGGCGCACTGGGCGGAGACGACGGTCTCCCCACCGAGGATCATGATTGTGGCGGGAGCGAGCCGGGTCAATTCCGCCGCGGTCACCGAAGGAACCGAGTCGCGCTGCACCAACAGCAGCGGGGCGCTCTGGGCACCCGCCACGGCTCCGGCGGCCAGGGCATCGGGGAAGTCGTGCCCGGTGGCGATGAACACCAGCTCGGCGCCGTCGGGTTTCATCGCCTCGGACACGGCCACCGCGGTGGCGAAGCGGTCGGCGCCCCACAGGCGGACCGTTCCGGGGAAGGCCCCCGGTGGCTCTCCACCGTGCAGGCAGGCTCGGTCATGGCGGGCGGTCGAGTTGGACCACAGCACCGGAATCGGACTGCACGCCGGATCCCACTCCCATGGCGGGGTGCACGACACGTAACGGCATACCACTGCACCCACGTACGCGACGTCCGAGTGGCACTGTCCATAGCGGAAGCGGGTACACGAGGCCTTGCGATAGGCGCAGTCGTTCTGACCGCACTGGCAGGGGAAGTCGGGATGACAGTCACCGTTGCAGATGCCCCCGGTTCCGCCGCACCCTGGTGAGCAGGTGGCGTTGCAGTCGACGTAGTAGCGCGGCATAGGCTGGCCGTTGACGTCGCACAATCCCGAGCCGTCGGCCCTCCACCATCCCGCCGGGATGCTTCCGGGAGGGCAGGTATTGCCGGTGGCGGGGTGGGTGGCACAGCAGAACTCGGTCCACCCCGAGCAGCACATGTCGCCGCAGTTGCACGTGTGAGGCGAGTAGCGAGCGGCACAGTTGGACTCGCAGTACCCACGGGTGGCAACCGCGTATGCCGACTGCGGTCGGAGGAGGAACCGCCCCGGCGCCACCGCGATGGCAGTGGCGACCATCGCAGCGCGGGCGAGAAAGCCGCGGCGGCTGATCCCCTTGTCGGCTGCGGCCACGGCGCGGCCCAGGAGCGTCATGACACCCTTGCCGGGATGCCCAATGCGGATTCGTGGCCGTGTTCACGCAGGTGCCGAGCCTGCGAGGCGCGGCGCGCTGTCGCCGTCTCCTCGAGCACCGCCGGAAGCCAAGTGAGCAGGATGAGAGAAGCACCGACGCCGATTGCGGTGAAGAGCGCAAGAACCGGCCATCCGCCGGGCACGCCATCGCCGATCCGTTCGATGGCGTCGGTTCCCCCGACGGCGAAGTGGAAGGCGGCAGTGCCGGCAGCCGCGAGGTTGAAGACGACGTGGGTCAGGCTGGGAGGACTGGAGATCTCACCGAAGCATCCACAGGAGGTGGCACCGCGGCGTCGCAGCACCAGTACCACGCCTGCCAGAGTGAGGTAGGCGGCGGCCACCGCCGTAGGCGGAATCCTGCCTGGAACCACCAGGGCGACCGCGCCCAGTGCCATCTCGCCGACTCCGAGGACTCTCCCGCTCCATCGCGGGACCCGGGTCCCGATCGCATCGAGCGCCCCGGCCACTCCGGCCGGAGATACCACCTTGAACGCTCCCGACACCACGAGGAGGCTCGAGACGACCAGGAATGGACCAAGGGTCACGTCCTGCATCGCTTGGAGTGTACGGATCACTGCCCCCTAGCCCTGGTTACGCGCAACGGCGAGATTCGGCAGGAAGGGGTTAGGGGTTAGGGGCGATGGGCGAGGGGGAAGGGGTTAGGGGTTAGGAGTTAGGGTCGCGCGGTAAAGCGCTGACGGCGATGAGCGATGGGCGATGAGCCGTGAGCCGTGAGCCGTGAGCCGTTGGCTGTTAGCTGTTAGCGGAGGCCGGCGGTAGCCGGCCGACATCTTCGGTGGTCAGGGTCGGCATCGATCCGACGACCTCAGGTTTTTCAGACCCGCGCTCTACCAACTGAGCTACCTGACCGGGACCATCGATTATGGCGGGGGCGACGGGACTCGAACCCGCGACCTCCGGCTTGACAGGCCGGCG
>CAYTTU010000061.1:0-12791 GCA_964440905.1 uncultured Acidimicrobiia bacterium
CGACTCCGCCCGCCGTCAGGCCCTTCCTTGGAGGAACCCGATGAGACGTTCTGCCACCTCGGCCCCGGCCTCCTCCTGGAGGAAGTGGCCCGCTCCGGCGACGACTTCCAACTCCCCGGCGCCGGGGATGTGGGCGGCGAGGCGCCGTCCACCGCCGAGGCCGAATATCGGATCGGAATCGGAGAACAGCACCTGCACCGGGTGCCGCCATCGGCCCAGGGCGTCGTGGACCGCAGCCATCTCGGCCGCCCCCGGGTCGTCGGCGGCAAGGGGCACGATCAGCGGCAGCCGCCAGGCCCCCACTTTGTGCTCCGGTGTGGGGAACGGGGCCTCGTAGCCGGCGATGACCTCCTCGGGCCAAGGCCGGGTGGCGGCGTTGGCCATGATCATCCCCACCGGCAGGTCGGGGTTGGCGGCCACGAATCCTCGCCACGCCGCAAAGGCCGGATTGGGCGGGCGCGGGCCGGTGAAGAGGCCGGTGTTGAGTATCGAGAGCCGCCGGAACCGCTCGGGACGCTGCACTGCCACCCCGAGCCCGATCGGGCCGCCCCAGTCCTGCACCACCGCGGTGGCATCGCCGAGTCCGAGATGGTCCACCAGTGCAGTCATCGCCGACACCAGCCGGCCGTAGGTGTAGAAGCCGGGATCGGTCGGCTTGTCCGACTTGCCGAATCCGGGATAGTCGGGAGCGATCGCCCGGAACCCGGCGGCCACCAGCGGGGGAATCATGTGGCGGTAGACGAACGACCAGGTGGGCTCGCCGTGGAACAGCACCACTGCCGGCCCCTGGCCCTCATCGACGAAGTGGATTCCGATGCCCTCCCACTCGAAGTGGTGCGGCGGGAAGGGATAGTCGGGCAGTGCGGCAAACCGCTCTGGCGGGGTGGTGAGGATCAATCGTTTTCCTCGTCGTGGGGGCCCCGGGTGGGCACGACCAGTACCGGTCGATGGGCGGCGCGAATCACCCGGGTGGAAACGCTCTCCCACTGGCTCTCGTCGAAGAGCGGCTTGGTGGCTCCGACCACGACCACGTCCGCCCCGAACTCGTCGGCGGCCGCCAGGATGGTCGCTGCGGGATCCTCGCCCTCGAGATACTCGACCGTTGCCTCCACCCCGCGGGCGCCGAGCGCCGCCATGAGAGGTTCGGTGAGTCGGGCACCACGTTCCTCCACGTAGCGGGCGATCTCGGCGTCGGCCGGTGGGCTCCACATCGGGCTGCCCTCGGTGAGCGGATGCCACTCGTCCGAGCGGATCTCGTCGAGGAAGGAACGCGGCACTTCGATCACCGTGATCACCCTGATCTCGCCGTCGTCGCCGGAGAGGCGCTGGGTGATGCGCGCCACCCCTTCGGGACTCAGTACCCCGGCGGTGGCGATGAGGATGCGCATCGTGGGTGAGCCTATCGGCGGCGTGGTATTGCCGCGGTCCGGCACCTATCGTCTGAACGTGAACCCCGAAACCCTCAACACCGTTCTCTGGTCGATTCCCAACGTGCTGTGCCTCATCGGCTCGGCATCCGGAGACGCGCGCAACGGGATGACCGCCTCCTGGGTGACTCAGGTGGCAATGGAACCGGTCCTGGTTGCGGCTTCGGTCGACGCCACCGCGCTCACCCACCGCTTGGTGACCGAGAGCGGGGTGTTCAGCGTCAACCTGTGGGACCGTGAAGAGACCCGGGTGTTCGTCAAGTTCTCCAAACCGGCTGAATTCGCCGACGGAGCCCTCAACGGACGTCCGGTTCGTTTCGGGATGACGGGAGCCCCGATCTTCGAGGAGGCGATTGCCTTTCTCGACTGCCGGGTGCGCCACACGCTGCCCTTGGGATCGCACACCCTGTTCGTGGGAGAGGTGGTCGATGCCGGGTTCCAGAATGGCGGCGAGGAGCGGGCGGTGGCCCGCATGGAAGACACCCGGATGAAATACGGTGGCGTGCTACGGGGGAAGTGAGCCCATGCTCATGGCTCAAGGCTCAAAGCTCATGGCTGGTTACCCTCCGCGGTCATGATCTCTCCCGTTGTGATCGAGCGCGGTGATGGCTCTGCCCTCACCATCACCTGGGACGATGGCCGGGTCGACCGGATCGGCGCGGCTCGCCTGCGCGCTGCGTGCCCGTGTGCGGCCTGCCAGGGGAACGGGCCGGTGGCTCCCGGGGTAGCCGTCGCCGCGGTCCGGGCGGTGGGGGCATACGCCCTCGGGATCACCTTTGCCCCGGACGATCACGCCACCGGAATATTTCCCTTCGACCTGCTGCGGGAGATGCCGGGAGTGGCGGCGTGATCACAGCCACGCCGTTCGCCACTCTCGACTCGTCGCTCGACACCCTCTCCCGGCGCGCCCCGGCTTGGAGTGCGGTCGCGGCCGGGGAGCGCGCCGCGCTGTTGCGACAGGTCGCAGCCCGGTTCGCCCAGGTGAGCGACGATCTGGTCGCCGACGCGGTTGCCGCCAAGGGCGTGGACCGGTCGTACGGCGGCGAAGACTGGGTTTCCGGGCCGATCTCGTTTCTGCGGACCTGCCGCTTTCTTGCCGACACGCTGGATGCGATTCAGCACAGCGGCCGCGTGCCGTTGCCCGACGAAGCGTTTGCAGAACGACCCGACGGCCAGGTGACCGTGGCGGTGATCCCCGCCGACCGCTGGGACAGACTGCTGTACCGCGGCTGGGACGCCAGGGTCTGGATGGAGCCGGAAATTCCGCTCGCCGAGGCCCGTCAGCACCTCGGTGGCCACTACACCAAGGGGACGCCTCCTCCTTCTGGCGTCGCCGCCATCCTCGGCGCCGGGAACGTGGCCAGCATCGCCCCTCTCGACCTGGTGCACAAGCTGTTCGTCGCCGGGCGGGTCGCGCTGGTCAAGTTCAGTCCGGTCAACGAGTACATCGGACCGTACGTGGAGCACGCCTTTGCTCCACTGGCTGCCGCAGGTTTCGTCCGATTCGCCTACGGGCACGCCGACGTCGGAGCCCATCTGGTGCAGCACCCTCTGGTCGACGAGATTCACGTGACCGGCTCCGAGCACACCTTCAACCTCATCGTCTTCGGGCCGGGTGAGGAGGGGCGGCGCCGCCAGGCGGAGGACCGGCCCATCGTCGACAAGCCGGTCACCGCCGAGCTGGGGAACGTCAGCCCCGTCGTGGTGATCCCCGGGGATTGGTCGCCCGGCGCCCTGGAGTCGCAGGCGCGCCACGTCGCCACTCAGGTGGTGCAGAACGCCGGATTCAACTGCAACGCCGCCAAGGTGCTGGTGCTCCCCGGGCGCTGGCCGCAGCGCACCGAGTTCCTGGAGCGGGTCGCCTCCCTGCTCGCTTCCCGTCCCTCCCGAGCCGCCTACTACCCGGGCACCCAGGCGAGATACGACCGGGCGGTATCTGCCGCTCCCCGGGTCAGGGCCCTCGGCGCGACCCGCGACGGAGCGGTGCCTCCGACCCTGCTCGAGGGCTTCGACCCGGCGCAGCCCTCCCCGGTGTTCGACGAAGAGGCCTTCTGCCAGGTCATGGCGGTGGTCGACATCGACCAGCCCGACCCGGGAAAGTTCCTCGACGCCGCAGTCGAGTTCTGCAACGACCGGCTGCGCGGCACCCTCAACGCCACGCTGCTGGTGGATCCCGCCACCGCCCGCCGCCCCGATACCGGGCTGGCACGGGCCGTGGAGCGGCTGCGCTACGGCTCGATCGGAGTGAACGTGTGGGCGGCTGCAGCCTTCCCGCTCGGAGTCACTCCGTGGGGGGCATTCCCGGGACATCGGCGCAACGACGTGCAGAGCGGGCTGGGGTTCGTGCACAACGCCCGGCTGGTGGATCGCCCCCAGAAGACGGTGATCACCGCACCCTTCGTGATGACCCCGGCGCCGCCTTGGTCGGTGTTCCACCGCCGGGGCACGGCGGCGTTGCGCGCCGTGGCCCGCTTCGAAGCCGAACCAGGCCCGTTGCGATTCGCTGCGGTGCTTGCCTCGGCGCTTCGCCCCTGAATCAGCGGGCGGCGAGTCCGCGATAGGAGGCGGCAAAGCCCGAGGCGAGCAGGGCCCGGCCCAGCGGGGTCGTTGCGGGGTCGGCGCCGTCGATGGAGGCCACCACCATGCGCCGCAGCCGGGTCCGGGCCAGATCGGTGATGGCGGCGGCGGTGATCGCCACCATGGCGTCGTCGGAGGGATACGACAGCACTCCCCGGCCTCCGCGGTCGATGAACGCGGTGATCTTCCCGCCCACCGTGACGACGTATCCACCCCCGGAGCGGGTCGCCCGCTGTTGGTGCTGCGGCCACGGGATCGCCGCCCCGTAGGGGTTGGCCGGATCGGCGGCGGCCAGCACCACCGCGCCCTCGGCGCCGGGGTCTATCCGGAGTCGCTCCACCGCTCCGGGAAGGGCGAACTGGGACCCTCCCAATCCTTCGACGAAGTAGCCGCGTCGCACTCGTCCCACATCTTCCATGGCGGACAGCACCGGGTACACCCCGGCGAACCCGCCGGGCACCCCCTCGGCGAGCACCGCCGCGCGCACCAGGATCCCGTGGCGTGCCAGAAGCTGCTCGGCCCGTGCCGCGGCAACCAACTCGGGGGTGACCTCAGCCAGCAGATCGCGGGTCAGGTACCAGCGGCCGCTGCCCGCCGGTGGTGCGGCGGAGCCGGGAAGGGTGGGGCGGCGACCCGGGGACTTGCGCACCCGCCCCCACAGATAGGCGCGCAGCGGGGCGATGGTGTCGTTGGTCACCTCCCCGGCCCACACCAGGTCCCATAACGCGGCGAGCACCACTTCGGGATCGCCCCCTCCGGCGGCGTCGTACAGGTCGCGGAAGAACGAGGCGCCGCGCTGGCCGAGGTGGTCGCGGATGCGGACGTGGCTCTCCTCCGCCGGCCGCTCGAGTCCGAGGTCCCACAGCAGTTCCGGTACCCGGTCTCGCAGATAGAGGGCAACTCGTCCGTCACGCCCACCGAGCGACCCCCGCCCCACCCAGACCACATCCCCGGAGGCGGTAAGGCCGTCGAGCAGGTCCGGGGAGTAGTCGAGCCGCGCCGGGAGCACGTCGGACTCGAGGATGGATGCGGGCAGTGCTGCTCCCTGGAGGCGCTCGAGCGTCTCCCTTAGCCGGCCCGGCCCGGTACCGCCACCTCCCACCCCGTGCCATGAGTGGCTGAAGCGCACCAGCGCCTCCGAACCGACCGCTTCGATCTGCCGGCGCAGCAGTGCCAGGGAGCGGCGGCGCATCCGCTGCAGCACGTCGACGGACACCCACTCCATCTCATGTCCTCCGGGGCGGAGTGCCCCCCGCACCACTCGGCCGCGGTCCTCGAGCTGGCTCAGGGCGGCTTCCACGACGGCGCGGGGCAGGCCGAGCTCGGCGACGGCCTCAGGCGTGGTAAAGGGGCCATGGGTACGGGTAAACCGTCCCACCAGGTCGCCGATCGGATCCTCGCCGGGATCGAGGTGGGCGGCGGGGATGCCCGGGGGCATTGCCACGCCCAGGCCGTCGCGCAAGCGGCCGGAATCCTCGATCGCCGCCCAGCGCGGCTCACCGCGCATCGTCACCCGGATCACCCGGCGCTGCGACTCGAGCAAGGCAAGCACCGCCGCCGGGTCGCCATCGGCCGATCGGGCCGAGACTGCAGAGGTGGTCAGCGGCCCGAGGTGGCGCAGCAGGTCGGCGGTGGCATCGGCACCGGCCACGGCACGCTCGGGGTGGAGGTGCTGCAGTTCGGCCTCCACCGCGGCCACTGCATCGGGCTCGAGCAATTCGCGCATCGCCGGTTCACCGAGAAGCTGGCGCAACAGGCCCTGATCGGCCAGCAATGCCATGGCGCGCCGCTCGGCGGGCGGGGCGTCGTAGTCGTACATAAACGAGGCGATGAAATCGAACGAGAGGCTGGTGGCGAACGGGCTGGGACCGGCGGTGTCGATCGCAGTCACGCCGACACGGCGCGCCGCCACGTCACCGAGGAGGGTGCGCAATGCCGGGAGGTCGAAGTGCTCCTGGAGGATCTCGCGGTAGGTTTCGAGCACTATCGGAAAGGTGGGGTGACGCGCCACCACACCGAGCAGGCTCTCGGCGCGCCGCCGCTGCAGCCAAAGCGGCGTGCGCTTTCCGGGGCGGCGCCGGGGGAGCAGTAGGGCACGGCCCGCCGCCTCGCGGAAGCGGCCGGCGAACAACGTGCTGCCCGCCACCTCGTCGATCACCAGGCGCTCGATGTCCTCGGCATCGAGGATCGCCGCCATCGGATCCGGGGCGGCGTCCGAGTCGGGGAACCGGACGATGATCCCGTCGTCCGACCACACCGCCTCGGTGGCGATACCGTCGCCCTCGCGCCACCGCCGTTGCAGGGCCAGCGCCCATGGGGCGTGAACCCGGGATCCGAACGGCGAGAGGATCACCAGCCGCCAGTCCCCGATCTCGTCGCGGTAACGCTCGATCACGATGCTGCGGTCGGTGGGGAGTGTTCCGGTGGCAGCCACCTCGGCGGCAATGTGTGCCGCCAGGTTGGTGGCAGCGCGGCGGTCGAGGCGGTAGCGCCCGGTCAACTCCGCCTGCATCTCGTCGGCACTGAGACCGCCGAGATGGCGGACGAATTCTCCCAGTGCCACACCGGTTTCCACGGAACGCCCCGGCCCGTCGCCGTGCCAGAAGGGCATGCGAGCGGCGCGTTCCCCGGGTGCCGGGGCGACCACCACCCGGTCCGGGGTGATCTCGATCACCTTCCACGACGACGAACCGAGCACGAACACGTCGCCCACCCGGCTCTCGTAGACCCACTCCTCGTCCAGCTCGCCCACCCGGCCGCCCTCCGGAAGCACTGCTGGATACAGACCGCGGTCGGGGATGGTCCCGGCGTTGGTCACCGCCAGCAGGCGGGCATTCCCCCGCGGGCTAAGGACATCGGTGATGCGGTCCCACACCAGCCGGGGGCGCAGCTCGGCGAAGTCGTCGGAGGGATATCGCCCGGCGAGCATGTCGAGCACTTCGTGCCACAGGCTCTCGGGGAGGTTGCGGTAGGGCATGGCGCGCCGCACCACCGCGAACAGCTCGGTGGAGGTGCGATCGGCCGATACCACCGCCGCCACCACTTGCTGCGACAGAACGTCCAGTGGGTTCTCCGGGATCGTCGTCTCCTCGATGCGACCCTGGTGCATCAGGTCGACGAGCACGGTCGCCTCGAGAAGATCGCCGCGGTGCTTGGGGAACACCTTTGCCCGGCTCTCGCCTCCGACCTGGTGCCCGGAACGGCCCACCCTCTGCAGGCCTCTTGCCACCGTGCCGGGCGACTCGACCAGGATCACCAGGTCGACCGCATCCATGTCGATGCCCAGTTCCAGGGTCGACGTCGCCACCACACAGCGCAGCTCGCCGCTCTTCAGGCCATCCTCGATGATGAGGCGTTGCTCCCGCGACAGCGATCCGTGATGCGCCCGCGCCACTTCGGCTCCGGCGAGATCGTTTAGCGCACCGGCGAGGCGCTCCACGATCCCGCGGCTGTTGGAGAAGATGATGGTGGAGCGATGCGCCATCACCTGCTCCAGCAGCGCCGGATACAAGGCCGGCCACACCGACCGTACCGGGTGACCCTCGTCGTCGACGGTGCCCGGTTCGGTCATGTCGTCCACCGGGACCACGATCTCGACATCGAGCGTGCGGTCGCGCGGAGCGTCGACGATGCGAACCGGCCGTGGGATCCAGGTGTCACCGTCGAGGGTTCCGCCGCCCAGGAACCCGGCGATTCGCTCCAGGGGACGCTGGGTGGCGCTCAGCCCGATGCGCTGCGGTGGGGTTCGGGTGATCTCCTCGAGCCGCTCCAGGGTCAGGGCGAGATGCGCTCCGCGCTTGGACCCGGCGATGGCGTGGATCTCGTCGATGATCACCCACCGCACCGGAGCCAGGATCCCTGCCGCGGCAGAGGTGAGCATCAGGTAGAGGCTCTCCGGGGTGGTGATCAGGATGTCCGGCGGCTGGCGCAGCATTCGTCGCCGTTCCTCGGCCGGGGTGTCGCCAGTGCGCATCGCGGTGACCGGGGTGGGGAGCGGGGTGCCGCGCCGCTCGGCGGCGTGGGTGATGCCGCGCAGCGGGCTGCGCAGGTTGCGCTCCACGTCGTGCGCCAGGGCCTTGAGCGGCGACACGTAGAGCACCCGGCACCGCTCTGCGGCAGGCGGCGTGTCCTCGTGGAACAGTCGGTCCACCGCCCACAGGAACGCCGCCAGTGTCTTGCCCGATCCCGTGGGGGCGTGGATCAGGGTGTGCTCGCCACCGGCAATCGCCTCCCACCCCGCCTCCTGCGCCGGGGTCGGACCGGGGAAGGCGGCGGTGAACCAGTCCCGGGTGGCGGCGGTGAAGCGGTCGAGGGAGGGCACGGGAGGAAGGTAGTTGCTCTCTGGGACGAGATCCGGGCGAGCCGCGGTGCCCTCACCCGTCACCCGTCCCGCGGCGGACAGGCGGGGTTCTTCTTGTCGGGCGTCGGGGGTCGGGCGTCGGGCGACGGGCGTCGGAAGCGGAGGCGCTACGCGCCGCGCAGCTTCCTCTGAGCCATCCCGTTCAACAACTCCAATATCACCCGGTTGGCCAGCAGAGCGGTGATGTTGGCCGGGTCGTAGGCCGGGGCCACCTCGACCACATCCGCCCCGAGGACGTTCAGCTCCCGCCCGAGTCGGCGCACCGTGTCGAGCAGCTCCCGGGAGGTGAGCCCTCCCGGCTCCGGGGTTCCGGTGCCGGGTGCGGCGGCCGGGTCGACCACGTCGACATCCACCGATATGAACACGCCGCGGGCTCCGGCGGCGGCGTGGGCGACGGCATCGTCCACCACCGCGGCGAGTCCCCGCTCGACGATCTCGCCCATGAAGAACGAACGCATCCCCTGGTCACGCATCCAGGCCACGGTCTCCGGCTCCGGCCAATATCCCCGCAGCCCGATCTGCACGAAGCGGTGACCGGGCACGGCACCCGATTCGATCAGGCGCCGCATCGGGGTGCCGTGGCCATGGAGCATCCCCCATTGGCTGGCGCCGGTGTCGGCATGGGCATCGAAGTGGATCAGTGCCATCTCGCCGTGGCCGTGTATGTCGGCCACCCCGCCGGCATCGGGGAAGGTGATGGTGTGATCGCCTCCGATCACGACGGGAACGGCTCCGGCGGCGGCGACGGAGCGCACCGCGGTTCGGATCCGTTCGATGCCGTCGTCGATGTACCCGGGGACCACCACCACGTCGCCGAGGTCGACGACTCCCAGCACCTCGAGAGCGTCGATCCCGGTGTCGAGATGCGGCCTGCGACCGTCCGGCTCGAGGTAGTCGGCGTCGCGAACCGCCGCCGGTCCGAACCGGGCTCCGGGGCGGTACGAGGTGCCCCAATCGAGCGGGGCACCGAGGATGGCCACCCGGGCGTCGCCGATGGTCTCCAGGGTGCGCATCGGGACCCCGACGAAGCTGTTGCGCGAGGCGAAGGGCAGGTGACCGAATCCGAGCATCCCCGGAGGCTATCGCAGGGGACCCCCTCCGACCGACCAAGATGGTCCCGACGCGGGAGGAGCGACGTGGACATCGCGGTGAACCTGGTGGAGAGCTATCTGCGATTCAACGGGTATCTCACCCTGAGCGAGTTCGAGGTGCAGGCCCGCAACGAGAACGGGGTGTTCGAAGCAATCACCGACGTCGACATCATGGCGGTCAGGTTTCCCGGCGACGTCGTGGTGGGGGATCCCTCCGGGGACCAGGCGAGGATGATGGTCATCGAGGACGCCGCGCTGCGCCTCGAACCCGGCCAAATCGACGTCATCCTCGGTGAGGTCAAGCAAGGTCCGCCGGATTTCAATCCCGGAATCCGCCGCCGGGTGGTGTTGGCGACCATGCTGCAGCGGGTGCGGTGGCTGTTCGCCGGTGATGTCGACGAGGTGGTCAGGGATCTCGTCGCGCACGATGTATCCATCGTGCCGGGTCGCGATGGCGGGGCGATCCGGGTCCGACTGGTGGCATTCGGGCGTTCCCCCGACCACGGATTGCATTTCATCGGCCACGGTCACATCGTGCGTACCCTCATGGGTTTCATCTCGGGACTGGACGATGCGTTCCGTCCGGTGCAGCTGCACGAACCCGCCCCGGCCCTGCTGGCGCTGTTGGTGAAGAACGGCCTCGACGTGGTGGAGCGCAAGACCTAGGGGGTGAGGTCCCACAGGGCGAGCCCGGTGACCGGATCGGGGACGCGAACCGGCGGATTGCCGTCGAGCTCCTCGAGTCTCACTTCGAGCGAAAACACCAGGCATCCCTGGTTGAGGTGGCCCCCCCCAGGCGCTGCCGTCGGCGTCGCCGAACGCGGCGTGGGTGTGCACGAACGGGGCGCCATCGCGCAGCGTCACGTTGCCGACCCCCGAGAGCACCTCGAGGTGCCGGTCGAGCACGAAGTCGCGATACACCAGTTCGTTCTGATCGAAGTAGCGCAATGCCGCGCGGGTCACTGCGCCGAGGTAGGAGAACCACGCCGCCTGGATGCCGTTGGTGGTGGCATAGGCGGTGATCGCCTCGACGATGTCCTCACCATTCCCCAGCGAGAGAAGATGCACGGTGCCGGGGCGAAAGCGGCGTGACTTCATCTTCCCACCGCCTGGACCAGCATCCGGGCGCGCTCCGCATCGACCGGGGCGGTGGTCACCGCGTCCCGCTTGATCGCGGTGCCCACGATCAGGCCGGTGGACACCTCGAGCAGCCGGGCCGCCGAGGCGGCATCGGCGCCCGAGCCGACATAGAGCGGCGCCCCGGGTGCAGCGGCGGCGACCCTCTCGAGGTGGCCGCGGTCCACCGCCTGTCCGGTTCCCGGCCCGGATACGACGATGGCGTCGGCGCCGCCGCGCTCCCAGAGGTCGGCGGCGGCGCTCTCCAGGGTCAGTCCCGCCGGGGGTGAGGCGTGCTTGACGAATACGTCGGCGAACACTGCCACGCCCGGCGCCAGAGCGGCGCGCATCCGGGCCACCTCTGCGGCCCGGCCGGTGATCGCCCCCTGGTCGGTGTACATCACCCCGGAGAGGACGTTGACCCGGATGAACCCGGCCCCGGTGACCGCCGCCACCGCCAGAGCAGCGGCGGCGTCGTTGCGCAGCACGTTCACCCCGGTGAGCGTTCCCAGCTCGGCCACCGCCATGACTGCTCTCGTCATCGCCGCCACCGTCACCTTGGGCACGTCGTCGGCGAAGAAGGGCGCATCGCCGAAGTTCTCCACGAGCACCGCATCGAATCCGGCGTCCATCAGGGTGCGGGCGTCGTCCACTGCCGCGTTCACGATGGCGTCGAGGTCGCCGCCAAATCGCGGCGATCCCGGGAGAGGTCCGAGATGGACCATCCCGATGAGGCGAGGGTTCATCGGTAGATGCCGGCGACGGCGAGGGCCACCTCGGCCACCTCGCCGGTTGCGGTGAGCTCGCCCGGATCGTCGGTATGTCCGACGACCAGACGGGCCCAGTCTCCCGCCGGACCGCGCACCACGTCCTCCGCATCGGGGTCACCGAACACCCAACGGGCATAGGCGGGTCCACCCAGTTCGACGCGAACGGGGTAGTAGTCCTCGCCGGAGGCATCGAAGGCATGGGGGAGCGTCGCCCAGCCGAGCCACGACACGTGGCGGATCCGCGGGGTGTCGACGATCTCCTTGTTGAGACTGGAGAGGATGCGCAGTCCGTGCGCCCAGGTGTCGGCGAGCCGGATGGTGGCGAATGTCTTGGTGGCGATCCGCCCGTCGAGCCAGCGGACCTTCTGTCCGGGCTTCTTGCGGCTTAGGGCATCGACCACGTCGGCCCGGGCGAAGCGCCACCACTCGATGACCTCCTGGGGGCGCTTTCCCTTCGCCTCGGCGACTCCAGCCTTCTCGAATGTGGTCAGGTCGCCGTAGTCGGCGAGCAGGTCGTCGATGGACAGTTTCCCCGTGATGAGGCGGGCGGCGTGCTGCTCTCCCCAGGCGAGGATGGCGATCGTGTCCTGTACGGTGAACCCGCCGGGCGAAACGCGCTGGCGCCAGTCCCTGTCAGGGGCTCGCTGCAGGGATTGATCGAGGCCTTGCTGCTCGGCGACGAGGTCGGCGAGGATCTCGCGCATGGCGGCCGAGTTTACTAGCCCCCCGAACCGGGTCCTCCGGGGTCGATTTCATTGAGTCGGTCGACCAGCAGCCGCAATCTTCCGTGGCGGCGGCGGTCGAATCGAAACCGGATCCGGTCCTGGTCCAAGGCGTCCTCGTCGGCGCGCTCCGCCTCGGCCGGGGGTACCACCGCGATGACCCCCGAGACGACGATATCGGCAAATTCCTCGTTCAAAATGGCCAGGAGCGAGGCATCGGGGGCCTGCTGCATCCGCAACACCAGGTCGTTGTCGACATAGCGTTGCGAGTGGTAATTCCGGTAGAAGCCGGTGATCTCGTCTGCAGCGGCGGTCACATCGGTCACGAAACGGAACAGGTTCAGGTCGGCGGTGGAGATCATCCCCTGCGGCACCAGGGTCCGCTGAACGAAATCGATCCACTCCTCCCAGTACCCGGTTCCCGGCGCCTCGATGAGCACCACGGGGTGCATGGTCGCCTTCCCGGTCTGGATGAGGGTGAGGACCTCGAAGGTCTCGTCGAGAGTGCCGAATCCGCCCGGGAACATCGCAAAGGCGTGGGACTCCTTGACGAAGACGAGCTTGCGGGTGAAGAAGCACTTGAAGTTCACCAGGCGGGCGTCGTCGACGTATGGGTTCGCCTCGGCCTCGAACGGCAGCCGGATGTTGACCCCGAATGACGCCCCCCCTCCGGCGCCGCGGTTGGCTGCCTCCATGGTGCCCGGCCCCGCTCCGGTGATCACCATCCA
>CAYTTU010000062.1:0-18473 GCA_964440905.1 uncultured Acidimicrobiia bacterium
CCCACCGCTGAGGTGGATGCTTCCTGAAGAGGCGATCGGCACCGTGGTGGTCGTGGCACCACCGGAGTCGTCGCCTCAGGAGGCGACAAGCCTGGACAGGGAGAAGACCAGGACTATGGCGCGTCGCATGGCGGTGAGACGAAGGGTAGGACAGCGGGGTTCCCGACTCTGACGAGTGGGGTAACGGTCGGGTCCACCAGGGTGCAGGAATGACACCCGAAGGTGAACGAGTACGAGTTCGGACGGCACGTATCCGTCACTTGGTTTGTGGCTTTGCGGCGTCCGGCTATCGCCTGAGTCGCAATCCCGACGCTATGCGCCAGGGGATTCGTGCGGGGCCGCCTGCTCCCGCGCTCGGCGCGCCGCCCTCCGCAGCAGAACGACGCCCCAAACCACGAGCCCGATCGAGAAGAATATCCTTCCCAGAGCCCTTCCCAGAGCCTCCGCGGTCGACTCCGAGGGCGTCTCGGTGGTTGCATTGGCCAACCAGGAGAGGATCCCAAGGGCGATCAGCAGCCACCCTGGCCAGCGGCGCGGTGTCGGCGCGGTTTGGCGGTCCGTCATGGTCGAACCCCCGGGGTCATGGTGGACAGTAGGCACTGGTGACGTACGCCGCCCTCCGTCGCAGCGATCACGCCCAACAGCGACCGGCGACCGAGACTGACTACTTCTTCTCCCACTTGAAGCTTCCCCACTTGAGGGCGGGATGGGCGCTGTTGGTATCCCAGCGCTTGTCGTTGCGATAGGCCCAGTACTCGAACGGGTTGTCGTAGTAAGCCGCGGTCTCGATGAGCTTGCCCACGCGCACCTTGTTCACCCGGCGCTTGCGCGACAACACCCCGTACACCAGGCCGACGATGACCCCGAGCAGGCCCCACACGATGTAGACCGCGGGATGGAGCGGACCGAACCAGCGCTGCTGCCAGACGTGCAAACCCTCGTGGCGCTCGATCAGGTTGCGATGGTTTTCGATCGGGTCGCCGCGGCCGCAGGTGGCGTTGGAGATGACCGGGCCCTGGGTATTGGCAAAACTGCGCTTGAGGGCGAAGCCACGCCCGAACACGTGGCGATTCTGCCGGACGCTGAACTCGGGGCTGTACCAACTCCCCCGGTTGAACAGGTTGATCAGGTTTACCGCCACGCCGAGGGTGGTGCTGATCAGCGCCCACGACGAGTCGAGCAGAAACGCCCCCCAGCCCCCGATGGTCTTCCAGGCGTACACGCCGCGGGCTCCACCGAACAGACCATTGATCGCCGCCGGAACGGCAGCCACCACCCCGACATCGCTGCTCCCGGTAACCGCCTCCAGCGCAAAGTAGGCAACTGCTCCACTGGCGGCCCCGGCAAGAACCGCTTCGATCGCCCTGCCGATTCGCTTCATCGAGCGACCTTACCTGCGAGGGCCGGAAGCTGACAGCCGACAGCCAAGACCAGCGGCGGAGAGACTCGCTCAAGGCTCAAGGCTCAAGGCTCAAGGCTGACGACTGACGACTGACGACTCTCTTCAGGCCGGCTGCAGCACCAGATACTCCAGATCCCACATCTCGCGGTCCAGTGCCGCCTCGATGGCGTGGTCGCCGATCAACTCACCCGCACCCTCGTCCCGGGCGGCCCGGGCAACTGCGATGGCGATGGCTCGGCTGATTGGCCGCAGCTGCTCGATGGGGGGATAGAGATTCCCGGCAGCGAGATCTTCCTCGGTGACCATGGCGGCAAGGGTCTCCGCCGCCGCCGAGAACATCGCATCGGTCACCTTGCGGGCTCCGGAGACGATCGCCCCCATCCCCACGCCGGGGAACACATACACGTTGTTGCACTGTGGCACCGGGTGGATGCGCCCGCCGAACTCCACCGGGGCGAAGGGGCTGCCGGTTGCGATCAGCGCTTTCCCCTGCGTCCAGGTGATGATCTCTGCTGGGATCCCCTCGGTCTTCGAAGTCGGGTTGGACAGGGCCAAGACCAGCGGCCGCTCCACGTGGCGCGCCATGGTGCTGATCAGTTGCTCGCCGAAGATCCCGGGTTGGCCCGTGGTTCCGATGATCACCGTCGGCCGGAACGAGTCCACGAAGGCGACCAGGTCTCCGGGCTCCCCGGGCTGGCGGGCGAACTCGACCTTGTGGTCGTCGAGCCCCTCCCGGTCTGCGGTCACCACACCCGTGGTGTCGCACATGGCCAGGTAGGAAGCGGGGGTCGTCGGCCCTCCCGCCGCCTCCATCAAGTGCCGAATCTGACGGGCGATGCCGACGCCGGCGGCGCCAGCCCCCACCAGGAGCACCCGCTGGTCGGTGAGCTTCACCCCGGTGGCCCGGCAGGCGGCGAGGATGCCCGCCGCCACCACGGCTCCGGTGCCCTGGATGTCATCGTTGAAGGACGGAAGCACGTTGCGATAGCGGTCGAGCAGGCGGAAGGCGTTGGCCTTCAGGAAGTCCTCCCACTGCAGCAACGCCCGCGGCCAGCGGCGGCGCACCGCCTCGACGAATTCCTCGACGAGCTCGTCGTAGGCCTGTCCCCGCAGCCGGGGATGCGGCCATCCCACGTACAGCGGGTCGTCGAGCAGCGCCTGGTTGTTGGTGCCCACGTCCAGGCTGATCGGAAGGGTGTAGGCCGGGTGGATCCCGGCTCCGAGGGTGTACAGCGCCAGTTTGCCGACCGGGATCACCATTCCGCCGGCGCCCTGGTCGCCGAGTCCGAGGATGCGTTCGTTGTCGGTGACGACGATCAGGCGCACCTCGTCGTTGCGCGCGTGCCCGAGAATGTCATGGATCCGGCCACGGTGATCGGGGGTGATCCACAGTCCGCGGCCCTTGCGAAACAGATGGCTGAACGACAGCGCGGCCTGCCCCACCGTCGGGGTGTACACGATCGGTGTCAGCTCGGCGATGTGGGCGGCGAGCACCTGGTAGAAGAGGGTCTCGTTGCGGTCCTGGAGCGACGCCATCCCGATGTACTTCTCCAGCGGGTTGTCTCCCTTGGCGGAGATGTGTTCGAACCCCCGGCTGGTCTGGGTGGCGGTGTCGGTGATCTCGGTCGGTAGGAGTCCCTCGAGCTCGAACAGCCGGCGCTCCTCGGCGGTGAAGGCGGTCCCCTTGTTGAGCAGTGGGTCGGCCAGGAGGGCGGCGCCGCGCTTCCACACCCCCTTCATCACCCAACGGCCTTCGGGATCGCGCTCGATCTGATAGTTCATGGGCTTCCTCGAGGCTCGACTGTCGAAAGGGTGCCTGTCCGCAGGGCGGCTCACCAGGGGCGGACGGCACCTGGGGCTCCCCGGGACATGGGCCGATTGGCGGAAAAGGGAGGCCGGAGGCCGGAGGCGGAGCGATTCCCGATACCCGATGCCCGATGCCCGAACCGGAGACCGGATCCGTCGTCCGGCTTCCGTCGGGTGTCGGGTGTCGGGTGTCGGGCGACGGGCGACGGGCGACGGGCGACGGTTCTCGTCACCCGGCGCGATTACCCTGCCGCTTCGGCCCGGACACCAGTCGGGCGAGGGGAATGAAGATGGGCAACGCCATCGAGGCCGTCGGCCTCGTCAAACGCTATGGAGACGTGACCGCGCTCGCCGGGCTCGACCTGGTCGTTCCGGAGGGCACCATCCTCGCCCTGCTCGGTCCCAACGGGGCCGGTAAGACCACGGCGGTATCGATCCTCACCACGCTGCTCGAACCCGACGAGGGGGAGGCCACGGTGGCCGGGGCAGACCTGCGACGTGACCCGCACCTGGTACGGACCCGGATCGGACTGTCGGGCCAGACTGCGGCCCTCGACGAACAGCTCACCGGCTTCGAGAACCTCGACATGATCGGTCGGCTGTACCACCTGGGGAAGACCCGGTCACGAGCCCGGGCTACCGAGCTGTTGGAGCGCTTCGATCTGACCGAGGCGGCGACTCGCCCTGTAAAGACCTACTCGGGCGGCCTGCGGCGTCGCCTCGACCTTGCCGGGGCCCTGGTGGCCGAACCGTTGGTCCTCTTTCTCGACGAACCCACCACCGGTCTCGACCCCCGCAGCCGCACCGATCTGTGGCACATGATCCGTGAGTTGGTGGGCCGCGGCACCACGCTGCTGCTCACCACCCAGTATCTCGAAGAGGCCGACCGGGTGGCCGACGACATCGTGGTGATCGACCATGGCCGCAAGATCGCCCACGGCACGGCCCGTGAGCTGAAGCGCACGATCGGAGGCGAGCGCATCGAGGTGACGGTGTCTGAGGCAGCCCGGCTCGGTGAAGTTCGCGAACTGCTGGTCGCACACGCCGCCGGCGACATCCAGGTCGATGAGGAGGCCCGCACGCTGGTGGCACCAGTGGCCGACGGTGCCGCCGCGCTTACCCAGGTGGTGCGTCACCTCGGAGCGGAGCAGATCGCGGTCGATGACATCGGCTTACGGCGCCCCACCCTCGACGACGTGTTCCTCAGCATCACGGGACACCACGCCGAGGAGGCCGGACAGGACGACGCCGCGCCTGTCGATTCGGGAAAGGCTCGCTGATGCGCATCCTCCAGGCCCTCGCCGATGGCCACGTCGTCGCCAAGCGCAACGTCATCAAGATCAAGCGGGTCCCCGAGCTGCTGGTGTTTGTCGTGATCTCACCGATCATGTTCGTCTTGCTATTCGCCTACGTGTTCGGTGGTTCGATCGACATCCCGGGGAGCTCGTACCGAGAGTTCCTCATCGGTGGGATCTTTACCCAGACGGTGGTGTTCGGATCCACGTTCACCGGAGCAGGCATTGCCGACGACATGCAAAAGGGCATCATCAACCGGTTTCGCTCGCTCCCCATGGCACGCTCGGCGGTGCTGATCGGCCGCACCGCCTCGGACGTCATCTACAACGTGATCACCCTGGTGATCATGGCCCTGTCCGGCCTGGTGGTGGGGTGGCGGTTCCACGAGGGCGTGCTCAACGCCCTACTCGGCTTCGGGCTGCTGCTGCTGTTCGCCTATGCCTTCTCTTGGATCATGGGATACGTCGGCCTGCTCGTCCCCAGCGTGGAAGTGATCAACAACGCCTCGTTCATCGTGATCTTCCCGCTGACCTTCATCGCCAACACATTCGTCCCGTCCGAGAACCTCCCCACCGTGCTGCGCACCTTCGCCGAATGGAATCCGGTCTCGGCGGTCACCCACGCAGCCCGCGAGCTCTTCGGAAACCTGCCGCCGGGATTGCCCGCCCCCACCGCCTGGCCACTGCGCAATCCGGTGCTCTACACCCTCCTATGGGTGGTAGGGATCATCGCGGTGTTCGCCCCGTTGGCGGTGCGTCGCTACCAATCCGCCACCCAGCGCGCCTAGGGCCATTCGGCCCGGGTCACCGCCCCGGCCGGGTCGTAACCTTCCTCTATGACAGAGGGGACGGGCCGCGTCGCGGCTCTGGTGACCGATTCCAGGCTGACCTACCGCCAACGCGTGCTGCAACTGGCCCTGGCCGCCGAAGCCACCCTGCCGTACCCGAAGCTCTCGTCCCAGGCCGAAGCCGCCCTGGACTCAGGTCTGGTCAGCGACCTCCACGAAGGTCCGGCGCCCTACCGGCCCCGCTATCTGCTGCCCGACTACGCAGTGGCGCTGCGCAACGGCTCCGAGTTCCTCGAGATGGACCCGCCGCAGGACCTCGAAGACGCCGTGGCACTGCTGCAGATCCTCTACCACCACGTTCCCTCGATCACCTCATATCCGGTCTACTTCGGGGACATCGATTCCCTGCTCATGCCGTTCTGGGACGAGTCGTGGGATGAGGCCCGTCTCGACCGCCTCATGACCCGGCTGTGGCGGTTCCTGGACCGCACCATTCCCGACGCCTTCGCCCACGCCAACATCGGACCGATCGACAACCCGATCGCCCGATCGGTGCTCCGGGTCGACCGGGCCCTGGCCCAGGTGGTGCCCAATCTCACCCTGAAGTGGGACCCGGAGACCAGCGGCGAGGACCTGCTGTCCCTGGCGGCGGAGAACATCGCCGTGGTCAACAAGCCGCACGTCGCCAACCACCCCCTGATCTCGGCCGACTTCCCCGAGGGATACGGAGTGGTGAGCTGTTACAACACGCTCCCCCTCGGGGGCGGATCGCACACTCTGGTGCGGCTCAACCTCAAGGAGAGCGGCGCCCGGCACACCGGGTCGGTGAACGACTACCTCACCACCACGCTGCCCGCCCACGCCGAACTCACCTTCGAGGTGATCGAGGCCCGGGTTCGCTACCTGGTGGAGGAGGCCCGGTTCTACGAGCACTCGTTCCTGGTGAAGGAGGGTCTGCTCCACCCGGATCGGTTCACCGCCATGTTCGGGATCTACGGGCTGGCCGAACTGGTCGAGGGACTGCTCCCCGGCAGACGCTACGGATGGGACCCCGAGGCGGCGCAACTCGCCCGCCAGGTGATCGCCACGCTCGCCGATCTGGTGGAGCGCCGCGAGGTGGCGCACTGTCGGAATGGACGCGCCATGCTGCACGCCCAGTCCGGGATCAGTGAGGACGTCGGCATCACCGCCGGTGCCCGGGTCCCGATCGGCCACGATCCCGAACTCATCGACCACATCCTCACCGTCGCACCGCACCACCATCGGTTCGCCGCCGGAGTGAGCGACATTTTCGCCCTGGAGGGATCGGTGCGGGCCAATCCCGAGGCGATCGTCGATGTCGCCCGGGGAGCCTTCGCTTCCGGGCTGCGCGAGATCACGTTCAACGTCGAGGGGTGCGACCTGGTCCGCGTCACCGGGTACATGGTGCGTCTCTCCGACATCGAGAAACTGCGCGCCGCCGGGTCGCGCATCAACAGCACGGTGCTCGGGGCGGAGTCGGTGGAGAACTGGGGCCTGCTGGGCCGCGTGCCCCGGGTCATCAGCCACGAATACGACCCACGCCTCGGTTCCATCGTCGGGTGACCTTCCCGGTGACGCTCGGCCGCCTGATACACCATCCGGTGGTGATCCCGCCGGGGGCGGCGGTGCTGGAGGTTGCCGGGGTGGTGCGCTCCAGCGTGGTCGATGGACCGGGGCATCGTTTCGTGCTGTTTCTGCAGGGCTGCAACTTCGACTGCACCGCCTGCCACAACCCCACCACCATCGGGCGCTGCGATGCCTGTGGGGCGTGCGTCCCGGTGTGCCCCCACGGTGCGCTCTCCTTCCCCGCTCCCGGAGTCGTCGGATTCGATGCCGACTCGTGTGACCGCTGTCGGGCGTGTGTGGCGGTGTGCCCGATCGACGCCGACCCCGCCATCCGCGTGGCCGCGGTCGACGACATCGTCGACGAGATCCGGGAGGTGGCGTCATTCATCAGCGGTATCACCGTTTCCGGGGGCGAGCCCACCACCCAGTTCGACGGGTTGCTGGCGTTGCTCACTGCGATCAAGAGCGACGCCGTGTTGTCCCGGCTCACCACCCTGGTCGACAGCAACGGCACCCTCCCGGTGGCGAAGTGGGAGCGACTGCTCCCCCACCTCGACGGGGCGATGATCGATCTCAAGGCGGGCACCGATGGGCTGCATCGGATCATCACCGGCCACCCGATCGACGCAGTTCGAGCCAGCATCGAGTTCCTCGCCGCCGCCGGTCGACTCGCCGAGGTGCGGCTGCTGGTGGTCCCCGGGGTGACCGACACCAACGACGAGCTCGAAGCCTGGGCAGGATTCGTCCGGTCCGTCGACCCCGCGGCCCCGGTGCGGCTCATGGCGTTCCGTCACACCGGAACCAGGGAGCGGGCCCGACAATGGCCGGAGACCGACGTCGCGGCGATGACCCGGGTTCGAGACCGACTCGGGGCCTTGGGGCTGACCGCAGTCGGGGTCGTGACCCAGACGGTGCAATAGCCCCGCCGGGCTAGGACAGGCTGAACGCCGCCACGGCCTCGACGTGGAACGTCTGCGGGAATAGGTCCACCGGCGTCACCCACTCCAGGCGGTACCCCGCCGTCACCAACATCCCGGTGTCGCGGGCCAGCGAGGCCGGATCGCACGACACGTAGGCGATGGCACGGGGACGTCCCCGGATTACCGTCGCCACACCGTCCACACCGAGACCGGTCCTGGGCGGATCCACCACGGCGATGTCCCATCGCCCGCCGATGTCGGACCGTTCGAACGCCTCGGCGACCGTGCGATGCTCGCCGCCGGCGGTCGCAGAGTTGTGCGCCAGGTCGCCCTGGGCGAGGGGCTCCGACTCCACCGCCACCACCCGCCGGGCGGCACGGCCCACCGTGAGGCCGAACAACCCGCCTCCGGCGTAACCGTCGAGCATCGTCTCACCGGTGGCGGGAGTGAGGGCCTCGCCCACCAGATCCACCAGTGCGGCGGCACCAGCAGTGTTGTTCTGGAAGAAGGCGTCGGCGCTGAACCGGAATGACACACCTGCCACGGTCTCGATCAGGTACCCGGGGCCGAGCAGCGAACGCACCGTCGTGCCGCGACGGTGCACCACCCCACAACCCCAATCCGCGATGCCATCGGGAACCCGCCCCACCACCACCGCCAGTGTCTCGCCCGCGGAGTTGGTGCGCAGGGTTAGACGCTTGACCCCTTCGAGGGTGCCGAGCCGGGACAGGAGATCGGCGAGGGGGCGCTCCAGCAAGAGGCACTCCGTGATCGGTTCCAGGTCGCGGCTGCGGCGGCGATGAAAGGCGGGGCGTCCCAGAGCGACGTCGAAGTCGGCCCGGTTGCGATACCGGTAGGCGGGTCCCACCGTCAGGGTGGGACGCACCGGAGGATCCACAACGCGACCGAGGTGGGCCAGTTGGCCGATCAAGATGCGCTGCTTCCACTCCGCCTGGGCGGGGTAGGCGGCGAACTGCCACTGGCAGCCACCGCACACTCCGAAGTGTCGGCACGGTGGTGCGACGCGGTCCGGGGAGGGCTCGACCAGTCCGATGAGTTCGACGCGCGCCCAGTTGCCGGCGTCGCGGACCACCCTCCCCTGCACCAGCTCGCCGGGCATAGCGCCGTCGACGAAATGGGTCTTGCCGTCGCTTCTTGCGACCGCCTCGCCCCCGTGGGCCATGTCGGTGGGTCGGAGCTCGATCATTGGACGAATCCGCCGACAGACGATCTCGTCGTGGAGCGGGCACAGCACATCGGACTCCTTACACTGATTCGGGAGCCGCGACATCGAGGAGTGCTCATGGAAGTCATCTTGATCATCATCATCTTGCTCATCCTGTTCGGAGGCTGGCGCTTCACCAAGAGGTAGGTCCGCACCGACTTCTCGTTGTCGAGGTCGGGACGCTACTCACCCGGGCGTTAGACCCGCACCCCGCCCGTGTCGACCACCCTCCCCCGCGACCCTGACCCCTAACACCTCCACGGAAGACCGGAAACCGGGAACCGGAGACGATGCTGGCGACTGGCGACTGGCGACCTCGCATCGCCGATACCCTGCGACTTATGACCACCCCCACCGTCCTCTTCATGTGCGTCCACAACGCCGGCCGCTCGCAGATGGCGGCGGGGTGGATGCGCCACCTTGCCGGCGATGCGGTCCGGGTGCTCTCTGGTGGATCCGAGCCGGCACACACGGTGAACCCGGTGGCGGTGGCCGCCATGGCGGAGGTGGGCATCGACATCGCCGGTCACACCCCGCAACGGTGGAGCGACGCCGCGGTGCGTTCCGCCGACGTCGTGGTCACCATGGGTTGCGGCGACACCTGCCCGTTCTATCCGGGAAAGGGCTACGAGGACTGGGAGCTCACCGACCCGTCGGGCCAGCCCATCGAGGTGGTGCGCGGTGTCCGCGACGAGATCGAGCACCGGGTCCGGGGTCTTCTCGCATCTCTCGAGGTGGTGCCGGAGGAATAGCAGAACTGGTATGGCATATATACCGGATCTGGTATATGCTCTACCCATGACTGCAGCAGCCCTCATCGCCGAAGCCCGCAGGCGCGCCGGCTTCTCCCAGGCCGAACTGGCACGTCGTCTCGGAACCCACCAGCCGGTGGTGGCGCGCTGGGAGAGCGGGCGCACCGAACCCGACTTCGCAACGGTGACCCGAGTGGTGCGCGCCGCCGGATTCGAGCTGACCGTCGGACTGGCTGCGGCGGACGATCACGACATCGCCCTGATCCGTCGTGAGCTCGGCCTGCCCCCGCATCGGCGACTGAGCGGGCTGGTGACCGCGGTGCGTCGCATCGAGGACATGGTGCAGGCCGGCCGTGGCTGAATTCGATCCGATTGCTCTGCTGCGGGTGCTGGTGCGTCACCGGGTGGACTTCGTCTTGATCGGTGGGGTCGCCGCTCGCCTGCGAGGAGCGCCGCTGCTCACCCAGGATCTCGACATCACTCCGTCGATGGACCCCGCCAACCTGTCGCGGCTCACAGCCGCCTTGGAGGATCTGGGAGCCAGGCTCCGCACCGCCACCGATCCAGAAGGAGTCGCCCTCCCGCCCGACCCCGAGCTGTTGGCGGCGGGAACGATCTGGACCCTGGCGACGCGCCACGGCGACCTGGACCTCGTGATGGCGCCCGCCGGGACGAAGGGGTACCCCGACCTGGCCAGATCGGCAGAAGCTGTGACCGTATCGCTCCGCCCTCGCCTCGAGGTGGACGTCGCCTCACTCGCCGACGTCATCCGATCGAAGGAAGCCGCCGGTCGGGAGAAGGACCGCGCCGCCCTTCCGCTGCTACGGCGCACCCTCGAGGAGTCGGCACACTGAGAAGGGCCCGGGACGTATCCCGGGCCCTTCATTGCTTGCCGCCGAGGGAGGTCAGACGGCGGGAATCAGCTGGGTCTCGATCTCGATGCCGACCTTCTTGGACACGAGCCAGCCGCCCGTCTCCAGGGCCACGTTCCAGTTGAGACCCCAGTCCTCGCGATCGATCTCGGTCCGCGCCGTAAAGGCGGCGTGGGGCTTGCCCCACGGATCGACGGCGACCCCGTCGAACTCGACCTCGAGGGCGACGGACCGGGTGACATCCTTGATGGTCAGATCGCCGGTCATGGTCCACCCCCGGCCGGAGCGCTCCACCGCGGTGCTGGCAAACTGCATCTCCGGGTACTGCTCCACGTCGAAGAAGTCGGGGCTGCGCAGGTGACCGTCGCGGTCGGCCCATCCGGTGGTGATGCTGGCGGTGTCGATGGCGACGGCGACCGTCGAGTCTTCGGGGTGCTCGCCGACCACCACCGAACCCGAGACCTTCCCGAAGGAGCCACGCACCTTGGTCACCATCAAGTGGCGGGCCACGAAGCCGATCATGGTGTGGCTCGGATCAAAGGTCCAGGTGCCGGCGGCGGGCAAGGTGACGGTCGGTGTGCTCATGGGGGTTTCCTCCACTCATTCCAGGTAGTTGCGAACTACAACAATTGCGGCTGCGAACTATTCCCCGGTACCATCCCGTCATGGCCCGGCTTCCCGACGAGACCCGACTGCGCGCCTGGCGCGCCCTGCTCCAGGTGCACGGTGCTGTCACCGCGGCACTGGAGGAGACGCTGAACACCCAACGCGGGCTGCCACTCCCCTGGTACCAGGTGCTGGTCGAGCTCCGGCTGGCGGGCGGAGCCATGCGGATGCACCAACTCGCCGACGTGGCCACCCTGAGCCGCAGCGGCACCACCCGCCTGGTCGACCGGATCGAGGCGGCCGGATTGGTGGAACGGCGGGTGTGCCCGTCGGATCGCCGGGGGCTCGAGGTGGTGCTCACCGCCAGGGGCCGGGAGGTTCAGGCCGGGGCGGGGCCACTGGTGCTGCGCGGCGTCCAGCAGCACCTCGGGCGTCACCTCGACGACACCGATGCGAAGTCGCTGGCAGAGCTGCTCGAGTCGGTCGTCCGAGCAGAGTCGGCCGAACACGCCACACCGCCCGCCTAGCGAAGGCGCAACTTCCCGGCCCAGACTGTCGAGGCTGCCCTCGGAGCCTTACCCGACGATGGCGCGCACCACGTAGAAGGTGATTGCCCCCACCGCCAACACCCCGAGCAGGGCGCGGCGGAAGACGAACCCACCGAGGATCCCGCCGGCCGCCGCCGCCAACCCCGGGTTGAGATCGGGAGCACCGTTCGGCGCAACCAGTGAACCGGTGGCAATGGCGATGAAGAGGGCGAGGGGAAACACATCGAGGAACCGCCCCACGATCCCGCCGGGCGCCGGCCGGGGGCGCAGCAGGAAGGCGACCCGGGTGGCGAAGGTGATCGCCGCCACCGCAACGACCAGCAGCAGGTCACTCATGGAGCATCGCCCCGATCAGCGCCGCGCTCGCCGCCGCCCCGGTCAGCCGCCAGGCGGCGGGTAGCACCTCGGTGGCAGCGAGGGTCGCCGCCACCGCCAGCACCGCCACCACCCAATCGCGGCGCCGCCGCACCAGTGGCGCCGCCAGGCCGAGGAACATCAGACCGAAGAGCCCGTCCAGTCCGACCGCTGCCGGATCCACCGCTCCCCCGAACCAGGCCCCGATGGCGGTGCCCGCCAGCCAACCGGTGTACAGCATCAAGTCGGCGGCGCTCTTGTACGCCACCAGGTTCGGTTCGCCGCGGCGAGCGGCATGCACCGTCAACCCGAAGGTCTCGTCCACCAGGATGAAGGCCACCCGCAGACGGGTGGACAGTGACTGCGGTCCGATCAACTGCGCCAGGGTCGCCGACATCGGAAGATGGCGCAGTCCCAGTCCCGTGACCGCAATCAGAACCGGGGCGGCTCCGGTGGCGACCAGGCCGACCAGGGTGAACTGCGCAGCTCCCGAAACCACCATCACCGAGGTGAGCAACGTGAGCCACGGCGCCAGTCCCACCTCCACCGCCAGCACCCCGAACGCCACCCCGAACGCCCCAATGGCGACGAGTATCGGTATGGCGTCGCGGATCCCGCGGCGGAACGATGGGCTGGCCGGCACCGGCGGGAGGGTAGAGGTGGGTACGAGAGAGGCGGGGAGCGTCACCCCAACCCGGTCATCCGGGTGAGTCACCGGGAGGCGTCAGGAGCCGGTGGTCGTCTCCGGTGCGTCGGGAACCAGCCCCTTGACGTCGTCGTAGGCAACCACACCGGGGGCGACTGTCGGCCGGTAGATCGACCAGACCACGCCGGTGGGGAACGCCTCGGTTCGCACCAATTCCAGGTGGTAGCGGGCATCACCGTCGTCGAACAGCCTTCGGCCCTTGCGGACGGCCACTGGGTGTACCAGCAGGCTCAGCTCGTCGATTAGACCGGCGTCGAGCAACTGTTGGACAATCGAGATCGATCCGGGGATGAGAACCCGCCCCACCGTGGGATCGGCCCGGAGTGCCCCCACAGCCGTGAGTAGATCACCGCCGAGCGTTTCGGAATTGCGCCAGGTGAAGTCCAGATCCTGATGAGACACGACGATCTTGCGGAGATCGCCGAGCGACTTGGCGAACGCGGCATCCTCCTCGCCGGCTGCCTCACGCCCCGGCCACGCCCCGGCGAAGCTGTCGTAGGTGACCCGGCCAAGAAGCAGGACATCCACACCCGAATAGTCGTGGTCGACCGCCCGTCCCATGTTCTCGTCGAAGTACGGAAAGTGCCAGGACTCATCGACCTCGGCGACTCCATCGAGGCTGATGAACATTGTGGAGACGATCGTGGCCATGGAGACCGCGAGACTAGGTGACCATCCTCGGTATCTGGCGTGGCAAGCTCAAGTAGTGGTCGGTCTCATCCCGGCGGGAGTGGGCCACCAACCGTAGGCTGACTCCCCTGACACACGAGGTGAAGCGACATCATGAATGACCCAAATCAGCTGGCCAACGTGCGATACATGGTCGACGACGTGCAATCGTCCATCGACTTCTACACGCAACACCTCGGCTTCGAGCTGCTGAGCAGCGCCGCTCCCCACTTCGCCGACGTGACCAGAGGACACCTGCGGCTGTTGCTCAGCGGACCAACGAGCTCCGCCGGCCGACCCATGTCGGACGGGACCAAGCCGGGTCCGGGAGGCTGGAACCGCATCCACATTATCGTCGATGACCTTGCCGCCGAGGTCGCTCGCCTGCGCGCCGCCGGACTCGGATTCCGCAACGAGGTCGTGACGGGTCCAGGTGGCTCGCAGGTACTGCTGCAGGATCCCTCCGGCAACTTCATCGAGCTGTTTCAACCCGCCCGGGCGTGAACCGCGACACCGGACCCGGTGGAGTCACCCAGTTGGCGCGCTCGGCGGGTCGAGCAGTGTGATGACGACAGCCTCATCGAGCGACAGAGTGCCGGCGATGATCTCGGCGGCGACGTCGGTGAGATGGCGGCGGTGACTGCGGGCGTACGAGCGGATCGCTGCAAAGGCCCGATCCATGTCATATCCGAGCCGTTGCGCAACCATGCCCTTGGCCTGTTCGATGGCGACCCGACTGTCGAGGGCGTGTTGCAGCTGTCCTGCCCGGGTCTCCGACTGTCGCACAATCTGGCTCTGAATGATCGCGATCGCGGCGACGTCGCCCATTGCCCGAGCGATGCGGTGATCGGCCTCGGACATGCCACCCGGCGACGCACCAAAGAGGTTGAGGGCGCCGATAGTCGCTGATCTCAGACGAAGTGGGAGGGCGTCGACCGATCGGAAGCCGGCATCCATCGCCTCGGGGGCGAACCGGGGCCACCGATCGAATGCCGCGGCCAGGTCGGGGTGCACGACGGGTTCCCCGGTTGCATAGGCCTCCAGGCAGGGCCCTTCGTCGTTCTGCAGCTGGAACAGCTCCAGCAGGCGTGTGCGCTCGCTCGACGCCGCCATCACCCGCAGCTTCCCGCGGTCGTCCGACAAGAGGATTCCAGAAGCATCTGCCAGCCCGAGTTCCACACAGCCGTCGGCCAACGCCGTGAGCAAGTCGATGATGTCGAAGTCCTCGACGAGGGAGTCGGTCAGTTCGACGAATGTTCGAACGAGGAGATCCTCACGGGTCACGTTGCTCATCCTGTCGCTCACTCCCAGGATACTCCACCTGGCCCAGCACGATCGGCGTCGTTCCCCAGCCGCACCCGCCGTTCCACGATTTCACGGGCCAACGCCGCCACCGATCGATTGCTGGCATAGGCAGACGCTCGGAGCCGGACCGCGGCGTCAGGGACGGCGATGCCGAGCTGCACCGCCACCATGCCTGTGGCCTGATGGACCTCGGCGCGGTGGGCGTCGACATCGATCAGTTCGCTTGCCAGGAAGTCGGGTCCACTCGCCGACTGGATGGTCAGCATCGACCGCACGAGGGCCTCGGCCACCAGCGGGCCGTCGGCGGCCTGGTCGGGGGTCAGATCGCCGGCAGAGTCCTGATAGAGCGTCAGCACGCCGATGCAGTTCGCCCCGGAGTGCAGCGGAAAGGCGAACACCCCGCGGGCTCCCGAGTCGACGGCTGGCGGCGTGAACTGCGGCCATCGCTCTGCGGAGGCGTGCTCCAGATCGGGTTCGAAGACCGGTGCGCGACTCTGGTAGGCGTCGGGGCAGGGTCCTTCACCCAGCGCGAACTGCAGTTCGTCGAGCACGCCGGCGCGTGCATCCGAGGCACAAACCGGACTGCTGTGGTCGCCGCTCATCAGGGTCAGGCCGGCAGAGGACACATCGAGCGCGGCGACGCTCGTACTGCACAGGCTGCGCATTGGACGAGCGGCGGTGCGGTCGGCGAACAGCGCGGCCACGCGGGACACGCGCTCGTCGCGATTCACGCCAGCCGCCGGAGCCGGGTAGACCGACACGGTCGACCACGGGAACCAGCCACACTGGTCCGGGAACCATCCGCGGGGTTCATCACCCACCACCTCGCGTTAGAAGCAAACCGCGAGATCTGGGCGGCCGACTCGTCGAGCCGTGGCCACATTGTACCGCGATCGCTCGAGATCCGTCCCAGTTGGGACGGGTTTGGCGCCCAGATGCGGCCCTTGCGCGTCAGGTCTACCGGGCGTAGGATGACTGGCAGCCCAATCGGGCGAAGATTCGCGTTGCCCTGGACCCTGGTAGCGCCCCTGACGGGGGTGATGACCAGGATGCACGACACGGCAGCCGCACAGCTCTTCGGGAGACTCCCCGACGCTTCGGCTCGCACCAGCCTCTATGAGGCGTACCAGCCGCTGGCAAGGCATGTCGCCAGCCGCTACGCCCACCGCGGTGCCGAACTTGTCGATCTTCGCCAGGTAGCCGGCATCGGCCTCCTCAATGCGATTGATCGGTACGACCCCCGGCGTGGTGCCCGCTTCACCAGTTTCGCCGTGCCGACGATTGCCGGCGAGCTCAAGCGCTACTTCCGAGACAACCTCTGGGGCACGGGGGTACCGAGGCGCCTCAAGGATCTGAAAGCCACCTGCGGTTGGGCGGCCGAGGAGCTTACGAGAGCGCTGGGACGAGTCCCCACCACCGCGGAGTTGGCCGCCCACACCGGGGTCCCCGTGACCGACATCGTCGAATTGGCACGGCTCGCCAATGCGTACCGACCCGACTCGCTCGATGTGCCCGCGGTGGGGGACGCCGGGGCAAGGGGCCCTTCCCCCGACGACCCCGATGCCATGGGCCTGTTCGACGAAGCCGACGCAGTCAGATCCATGTTGCATTCGCTGTCCCCGCTCCAACAGACGGTTCTCGAGCTCCGGTTCTCTCTCGAGATGACCCAGCTCCAGATCGCTGCAAAGGTCGGGATGTCACAGATGCAGGTCTCTCGACTGTTGCAGCGAACCCTGGAAACCATGCGCACCCGTATGGCCGGCGCAGCCTGAAAAGACTCCGTATCTCCCATCCCCCGACAACCCGTTGTGTGAAATCCCGTCCTGACGGGTATCCCGGCACCATGGAGGTGGAACGTTGTTCAGACTCTCAACGGTGACCGAGGCCGATCGCCTTCGCGACACCTCGTCCAAGCGGAACGGGTTTCTCCAATCCGAGACGAGGCGCCGCACCACCCTCGACAAGCCGACCACCACTCGACCCGACGATCGAGCCATCGACTGCTGGTGCCATGGCGTCGCCCACCTCCTCAGGGCCCTCGGGCCCGAGGCAGCACTCTCACTCATGGCACGAACCGTGGTGGATCTGGTGGACGGCAACGCCGAAACCCCGGCCGTACCCCATCCTCCCCACTCGACATGAGCACTTTCGAGGGCCCGGATCAGGGCGATCGGCCGGCAGAGCGCGAAAAGCCGGTGTTTCCCGGGGTCGAGCCAGGGGTATCAGTTCGAGGACTGGACCACGAAAGAGGTGACGTCTTGTACGGATTTCTCAGCACGGCACCCTGGGTGGGCGACCTCCCCGATCCGGGACGTGACCTGGCGCTGGCCGAGCGGGCGGTGACCTACCTTCGGGGACGCGGCCTCGACGATCAGGCAGTCGTCCAGTGCCTGCTCGATGAGTTCGGAATCGACCTTGCCACCGCCGAGACGATGGCGTCTCCGCCCCGGTGGGCAATGGACCTGGGCGCCAGCGGCGCCGCTGGCGGGTTGTCCATCTGACGAAGATGGAAATAGGGACGACGTCAGATCCCCCGAGGGGCGACGGCCCCACCCGCAGCTCGCCCTGACGGACGCTCCCCGTCCTCCACTCGACGCTTCTGCTGCCCACTTCGGCGGTACCTGTGGGCAACGAGGTCATCGGCGTGATCTTGCCCCAGGGCTGGGGACTCGCCCTTGGACTGATCGGAGCGGCCACACGCCGGATGGTGTGGTCCGAAAAACGGTGGATCCACCCAGAACCGGGTGAATCCACCAGCTCCTTCGGACGCGTGGAAGTCGGCGGGTTTCCCCGCTCCCTCCCGACAGGTCACATGCGACCGACCGTCGGATCCGCTACCAGGGTGTCTGTCGGCTCTCGCCTAGAACACGAAGACGAGGAGCAGGATGATGATGATGATTGCGCCGATTCCGATGTTCATGGGCCACTGCCTTCCTTGGTGCCTTCTTGGCACTTCTCTCAGGAGTGGTACCCAATTGGGGGGCGCCTCAACCGGATTTGGATAGCTGGCAGCTTCTTCTTCGTATCAGCAAGCGGCGAGGATGGGCTGCTGCGAGCGGGCCGCTCACTCGTCGGCGGGCGGGTGGCTGAGGGTGCCGTTCAAGAGTATGTCGATCAGGTGATCGGCCTGGGAGTCGATGACCGACGGGTCGGAGAAGTCCTGGTCGAATACCGAGCTCTTCACCCGTTCCATACCGGCGGTGGTGGTGAGGACGTCGACGAACATGCTGATGAACACGTACGGCGGCACCGGTCGCAAGTATCCCGTTGCCATGAGATCCTTCAGGAGAGCCGTCAGTGCGTCCACTCCGGGGCGGAGCGCTCTCTCGACCTCGGCCTCGAAGTCGGGATGCATCGATGCCTGCATCATGAGGCGTGTCACGACCTTCTGGCCGGCGATGACGCGGCCGAGTCTCCTGAGGGCCACCCTCAGTACGTCGGGTTGTGACAGGTCGCGAAGATCGTCGGACACCTCGACGGCAGAAATCCACTGTGTGCCGCAATAGCTGATGACGTCCCGGTACAGCTGGTCCTTCGTGCCGAAGTGGTAGTTCAACGTCGGCTGGGTGACACCTGCCTCCTCAGCAATCGACGACAGTGACGTCCCGTCGAACCCCTGCCGGGAGAACACGTCGATG